>JANYJT010000104.1 GCA_025358395.1 Bacteroidia bacterium | reverse complement strand
TGAACGAGCGGTCGCACGCCAAGCAGTTTTTTAAATTTCTCGAGGGAGGAATGGTCGAAATCACTGCCACTTATCCTGCCGGTATAGTTACTTCGACACTTGATAATTTGAAAGCATCCGCTGATGGTGAAAACGAGGAATGGACAGAATTGTATCCCGAATTTGCCCGCATAGCGGATGAAGAGGGCTATAAAGAAGTTTCAGCTATCTTTAAGATGATTTCGAGAGTAGAGAAGGCTCATGAGGAAAGATACAGAACATTGTATGACAACCTGGAATCAGGAATGGTTTTCAAGCGAGGGGATAAAGTGGTATGGAAATGCCTGGTATGCGGATATTTGCACGAAGCGCTCAGTGCTCCTCAGATTTGTCCGATATGCTCACATCCTCAGGCCTATTTTGAGATCCTGGGGAAAAATTATTAATCTAAATGACAGAACTACACGATTTTATACGTTCACTACCGAAGGCAGAATTGCACCTTCACATCGAGGGGAGCTTAGAGCCAGAATTGATGTTTCAGCTATCTCAACGCAATGGTATTCAATTGAAGTATGCTTCAGTGGAGTCCTTGCGGGAAGCTTACAATTTTGATGGACTTCAGGATTTTTTGGATCTATATTACGCTGCCACTTCCGTTCTATTAAAAGAACAGGATTTCTATGATCTAACCTGGGCATATCTTCTGAAGGCAAAGGAGAACAACATTGTTCATGCGGAAATCATGTTTGACCCTCAAGCCCATACCAGCAGAGGAGTACCTTTCAGCTCTGTCATTGGAGGTATTTACCGAGCCTTGACTGATGGTTATGAAAAGCTTGGTATAACTTTCAAGCTGATTCTATCTTTTTTACGGCACATGAGTCAGGAAGAGGGATTTATGACATTGGAAGAAGCTATTCCTTACAAGGGATGGATTACCGCTGTCGGTTTAGATTCCTCTGAGCAGAATTTTCCACCGGACCTTTTTACAGATTTGTTCGAGAAGGCCCGCGAAATGGGATTTCTCACAACAGCCCATGCGGGGGAGGAGGGTCCGCCCGAATACATCTGGGCTGCGCTTGATTTGCTAAAAGCCTCGCGGATTGATCATGGAAATAGTGCTATTGAAGATCCGGATCTGGTTGATGTTTTGGGAATTTATGAGATCCCTTTGACAACCTGCCCACTTTCCAATCTTAAACTGAAGGTCATCAAAAAGATGGAAGATCATCCATTGAAAGAGATGATGGACCGTGGAATCAAAGTAACGGTCAATTCAGATGATCCGGCTTATTTCGGGGGATATCTCAATGACAATTACATTGCGGTTGCGGATGCACTCCATCTGACAAAAGATGAAATCATTCAACTTGCAAAAAATTCTTTTGAAGCTTCGTTTATTACCGACGGGGAAAAAAGGGCTTTCCTTAAAAAAGTAGAAGAAGCTTCAAGCTATTAGCCATTAGCTATTAGCCATTGGCAGAAAAACCAACAACTAACAGCTAAAAGCTACCAGCTTTCTTCAAGGTTTCGGGTAACCATCCATTTGATGCAGGTTGTCGCTGATTTCCTTCTCAGACATTTCATAGTCGGAAAGTTGTCCGCGCATGTATTTGTCGTAACCCACAAGATCCATCATCCCATGACCCGAAAGGTTGAATATGATGACTTTTTCCTTCCCTTCTTCTTTCGCTTTTTTCGCTTCTCGAATGGTGGCGGCAATTGCATGGGTAGTCTCAGGTGCCGGAACGATCCCTTCTGTTTTGGCAAAAAGCATACCTGCCTCAAAACATTCGGACTGATTAATGGCGATCGGAGTAACATAACCTGCCCTCACGGCAGCACTTACAAGTGGAGACATTCCGTGGTAACGAAGTCCGCCTGCATGAATGGGCGCAGGTATAAAATTGTGACCCAGACTGTACATTGGTAGAAGAGGAGTCATTTTGGCCAGATCCCCGTGGTCGTACATGAAGGTCCCTTTTGTGAGTGTAGGGCAAGACGCAGGCTCAGCGCCAATGATTTCGATATCTTCGCCATTGATTTTATCCTGAATGTAAGGGAAGGCAAGTCCGGCAAAGTTGCTTCCCCCTCCACAGCAACCAATCACGATATCTGGTTTTTTGATCCCGACTTTTGCCAACTGCTTTTTGGCTTCAAGACCAATAATAGTCTGGTGGAGCATGACGTGGTTAAGCACGGAACCCAAGCCATACCTTGTTTGACCTGTTGGATCAGTTACTGCCGCTTCGATAGCTTCTGAAATGGCAATCCCCAGGCTTCCGGGGGTATCCGGAAACTCTGCAAGTACGGCACGCCCGGCTGCTGTTTCCATGCTCGGACTGGCCACACAGGTGCCACCCCAGGTATTCATAAGGATCTGGCGGAATGGTTTTTGCTCGTAACTTACCTTTACCATGAATACCTTACATTCAATCCCGCCAATCAGTGCACAGGCAAAGGAGAGGGCACTTCCCCATTGGCCGGCACCTGTTTCGGTTGTGATCCGTTTGATGCCAAATTGCTTGTTGTACCATGCCTGTGGAATGGCGGTATTTGGCTTGTGGCTACCGGCAGGAGAGACACTTTCGTTTTTGTAGAAGATTTTTGCAGGGGTAGCCAATGCTTTTTCCAATTCGAATGCACGGATCAACGGACTGGGTCTCCAGATTTTCAACATGCCTTGCACCTCTTCAGGGATGGCAATCCAGCGCTCCTGGCTTACCTCCTGTTCGATCAGGTTCATTGGGAAGACCGGAGCGAGCATTTCGGGAGAAATAGGTTTGCCATTAGGGCCAAGGGGTGGTAACATGGGAAGATCGGCAGCCAGGTTGTACCATTGTTTGGGCATTTCCGATTCTTCGAGATAAATTTTCTTTTGCATCGTTTTTTTGGTTTTATAGGGTTAAAGGAATTTTTGTAAAAAAGAAAGGGGAGATGCTGCGTAAACAGACATATCCCCTTTATGGTTGAACTACAGGTATACCGCTTACGCTTCTTCGTTGAAGTCACGCCAAAGCCAATTGCTTCCCCTGTAATTTGTAAGTGTCATCCTTATTTAAATATTAAACTGTGAGCAAAAGTAAAGAACTATTTTAAATACCAAAATTATTTGACGTAAATTATTGCAATATATTGAATACTTTAAACTACCTTATCATAAAAAAAGGTCATCGGTATTTCTACCGTGACCTTTTCGCTGTTACAAATCTATCTAACCGAAAACTAATTTTTCATACTTCGTGCACCACAATGGAATGGGTGACAGGAATTCCTTTTTTTAATGTTGCGGAGACTCCGCAATAACGCTCGTCTGACATGGAAACTGCTTTTTCAAGTTTCTCCATGGGTAGGTTCGTTCCCCAAAACTCATAGGTGATATGCATGGAAGTGAAATGTTTGGGATGTTCTTCTGTAACTTCTCCATCCACTTTGATATTTAAATCGGCAATTTCGACCCTCATTTTTGCCAGTATAGAGACAATGTCCATACCAGTACATCCTGCAAGAGCGACCAGCATCAAGGCTTTGGGCCGAGGTCCGAGGTTTTTTCCGCCATTGGCTTCATCCGTATCGATGGTTAATTTGTGTCCGTAGAGTTCTGTCTCAAAGGCCATGCCCTTTTTCCAGACCAGATTTATTTCCTGCTTCATAATTAGGATTTATGGGATTGAATAGGATTACCAATATTAGTATAATTCATGCGACAACTTAGCCTCATATCATTCGTTTTTTGGTACGATTTGGATCTGAAATTGTTTCAGCTTAGTTGGCTGTGACCTTCAATACGTCTTCAATAGCGCTGATAAAGCTTGCCTTCGGGAGTGCGCCCTGTGCCATCTGCGGTTGTCCGTCCATCGGAATGAAAAGCAGTGAAGGAATGCTTTGGATGCCAAACATTCCAGCCAGTTCACGTTCTTCTTCCGTATTCACTTTGTAAATGTTCAGCTTGGTTCCGTAGGTTGTCTGCAATTCTTCCAGGATCGGGGCAATCATTTTGCATGGTGAACACCAATCCGCATAAAAATCCACAATTGCAGGAGCACTGCCTTCAAATTTCCAATCTTTGTTTGTTTCAAAATTGAATACCTTCTCCTTGAATGTATCCAGTGTTAAATGTTCTAGTGTCATATCTGTCGTTATTAATTAATTTTAATTTGCTAATAGCAATTATATTTATGCAAAAGTAAATTAGTTTTTTGATTAAAAAAACTTTTTAGTAAAAATAGTTGCTAATAGCATAAAATGCCTTGGTAAATAGTTGACTTATTTGTAGTTTTGCTGATGAAGAAAGCTATTAGCTAACAGCTAACAGCTAATAGCTTATAAATAGTAGGTTCTATGGAAAAGGCAGGTGAAATTTTGGATTTGGTTTATGAGATGAAAAGGAAATGCATGTCCATCGAAACTAAGTTGATGGAGGAATTGCATCTTTCGCAATCGGAATTGCTCTTCTTTGGTTCACTGGACCAGTGCACTGGAATTAGCAGTCCGGAGTTGGCAAAGAACATGGGGTTGTCGCCCTCAAGAATTAGCCGGGTGATAGAGAAACTGGTTGTGAATGGTTATCTGGATCGAAACATTGACAAATCCGACCGAAGAGCCATCACCCTTTGCCTGACTGATGAAGGCAAAAAAATAAGGGCAGAGATCGATAAGAACCGGCAGGAGTGCGAGGCGAGGCTGTTGAATGTTTTACCTGAATCTGATGTTGAAAAATTCCGTGAGATAATCGGCAGGATGATCAATGAGATGTAGTACTTTAGAGGATCATTCAAATATCATGCTATGCAATCACTTTTTTTTCTCCCTCTGCTCATGGCACTTGCCCTCTATCTGCCACTAATCGTCTTTACATTTTACTTCATTTATTACCTGGTCAATAAATCCCATAAATTGCAGAAGGAGCGCAATGACCTCTTAAGGGAACTAATTTCAATAATGGGAAACAATTAACTTTTCATTTCATCTGTTTAAAATTTTGTTTTTCATTTGCCGGATGGAATACCCCTGAGGTTATAGTCATTTCGGTTGGTGATTCGCAAATCACGGCTTTTTCATTTTCGCAAAAGTATGTTCTCAAGGTACGACTGTACTTGATAGCTATTCCGTATTTTTCGAGTAAATGTATAGATCTGAAAAGATGGCTTTGGCTGATTCCTAAATTTTGAGCAAATTCAGCTGGAGTTCCGGTCTGACCAGACTGGATCAACCTGTTCATTTTTTTGAACCGAAAAAGTCGGTCAAACTGCTTCATTGTAGCCAACTTTTGTATTATCATTTTGAATGTAGCAGTCATTTTCATTAAAAAATGGCAACTGCTTTTGCCACATGCTGAAATACCTACCCCTTTGTTGCCATAAACATTGGTGCGTTCCCTCCTCCACTAGTATTCCCTTTTCCAGAACAGCGATGTGATCGGCATGGACCACTGTGCCCAACCTATGCGCGATGATGAGAATGGTTTTCCCCTGATTCTTCAGTCGCTGGATGGTCTTCTGTACAAATTGTTCTGAATTATTGTCGAGCGAGGATGTGGCTTCATCAAACAATATTATTTCCGGATCCCTGTAAAGTGCCCTTGCAATGGCTATACGTTGTTTTTCCCCACCCGATAAGGTTGTTCCATTTTCACCTATCCAGCTATTGAACCCGGCAGGTAGTTTTTCGATAAATACTTGCATTCCTAATGATTGACAGATGTCTAATACTTTTGACATGTCTGGTGAAAATTCACCAACTGCAATATTTTCTGTGATTGTACCATTAAAAAGATCCACATTTTGGGGAACTACGCCGACTATTTTTCTGAGGCTTTCTGTTGAAACGTGAGCAAGATTGTAGTTGCCCAATGAGATGTTGCCTCCGGTCAAAGGATAAAGCTTCTGTAAAAGAGCAACAAGTGTTGTTTTCCCTGAACCGCTCTCGCCAACAACTGCTGTGATCTCACCTTTTTTAATACAAAATGAAAAATGGCTGAACACGTCTGCTCGGGTTCCATAGCTGAAATTTACATCGTGAAATTCAATGTTGCCTGCCTTTTCACGTGGAATTTCCATCTTATTTTCATCCGATTCCTGTTCCAAATCCATAATTTCAAAGAGTCTATCTGCCGCTATAAGTGCATTCTGAATGGATTTATTCATTCCTATCAGGTTGGACACCGGTCCGGTGAAATAGCCAGCCAAGGCATAAAACGAAAGCAGTTCTCCTGGACTGATCGTGCGATCTATAACATAAAAGGAACCGACCCATAGAAGTACAATGGTTGAGATACGGTTAATGAGTTCTGTTCCGGTAGACGAGAAAAGACTATTTGTAGTAGACAGATATATGGATCGTAGCAGGTTGACGAATCGAATCTCTGTTTTAAGATTGGAGTAGGTCTCAAGACCGAATTCTTTGATGGTTCGCACCGAATTGAGTGACTCCACCAATTGACTCTCCAGGTCAGCTGTGGCTTCCATCAGTTTTCTTTCCCTATGCCGGTTTAATTTATTGGTAATGTAATAGATAAATCCATACAAGGGGATCACACAGGACAATATCAAGGCGAGTTTCCAACTGTAGATAAACATCAGGACAAATGAAAAAATAACGATAAACAAGCTTACCAGTAAGGAGATAGCGATATCATTGATAAATGCTCTGATCTTTACGGCATCGTTGATTCGCGAAACAATTTCGCCAACCCGCATTGAATCAAAAAAATATTGAGGTAGTTTTAGCAGGTGTTTGTAGTAACCCAGGATCAACCTGCCATCTATTTTTTGTCCAGTTTTCAGAACGAAGATATTTTTCATATAGCCAATGAAGAGCTGAAAGAAAATTAGCAGTATCATGATCACACTAAGCAGGTTCAGCAAATTGGTGTTCTGATCGACCAATACAAAGTCAGTGATTTTCTGAAGATATATTGAAGTAGATAAACCCAGAATCGTGTAGACAACAGCACCCAAAAGTGCCTGCATTAATATTGTTCTGTGTGGTTGAAGCAAAAACAGGAACCTGCTAAAAATAGATATTTTTTCATTTTTTGGTTGAAAGTCAGCTCCTGGTGCCATAAGAATTAATACACCTGTCCATATTTCAGAGAATATTGAAAGTGTAGATTTATGCATTTCCCCATCCCCGGGATCCATGTACTCAATTCGATTTTTGGTTATTTTGTAAATCACGACAAAATGTAGAAGTGTCTTGTTTACAAGCACATGTGCTATAGCCGGACAAGGTATTTCGTGTAATGCATCAATGCCTCCTTTGACTCCTTTTGCAGTGAACCCTAAACTCCCGGCTGCTTTTATAAGTCCCCAGGCATTGGTCCCTTTTTGATCGGTACCAGCCATCTGCCGAATTTTCGACACGGGAATACCGAGGTGATAGTGGGCTGCAATTGAGGCCAGACATGTTGCGCCACAATCAGTCATGTCGCGCTGTTTTAGCTTAATTTTCATTGGTTATAATGTGTTTTTTCAATTGCCTTATGGAACCCTCACATTCATGTACATCTTCTTTTGTAAGCTTTTCAAATGAGGGTATCACGTGTTTTTGAGTTTGGGGTTCATCCAATTGTCTGCTTTGTCGTACAAAAGCTGGAACAATGTCCGATTGGCAACTTTGAACCTTCCTGTCAGTGTCATGCCTTTTCTCAAATTCCCTTTGGTTCCATTTTTTAGTTTTAAAAAAGTTTGGTCCATTTGACATCTGACCCTGAAAAAGGGTCTGTTGTTGAGACTGACAACATTGCCGGAGATTTCATTTACGCTGCCTGTTGCGCTTCCCCATAAATTGTAATTGTAGGCGTGAAACTGAAAGGTAACAAGCATTCCATTGTCAATCAACCCAATATCTGATGGTGGAACATAGCATTCCACCAAAAGGTTGTTGTCGGGAGCTATCCTGGCGATTGGCTGGTTTGGTACAACAAAATTGCCAACCTGTATCCCATTAAAGCCATTAATTGTTCCGGCGATAGGAGCGATGAGACAGTACATTTCCTTTTCTTTTGTTAGCTGTTCTATTTTTGAAATCCGATCAGCCATGTAGTTCGCTGTCTCTTTCAATCTTTCTTGCCATAAGGTCAATTGTTGAGCTTGAATTGATTGAAATTTATCTTTTTCATGTTGGAATTGATTGAAAACAGTTTCATAATCGTGTTTGGGGGTTATTCCCTTTTTGTAAAGGATCTCTAACATCAAATATTCTTGCTCTGCCTGAAGAAGTTGAGTTTTTTGCTCTGCTAGTTTATTCATAAAGGCCTGATAATCTTGTTTGTAAAATTCTGTTTGAAAGCCACTTGCTTTTCCCTGAATCAATCTCTGCAGGTCTGAATATTGTAATTGGTCCTCAGAAAGCCTGAATGTCATGAGTTTGGAATCCTGAACAATTCTGTCGGATGCAACAATAAGTAGGGTATCTCCTTTTTCAACTGATTTGTTTTCAGAAATTCGACAAGAAATCACCTGGCCAGTAACAACCGGAACAACCGGATTTTCTTCGTAGCCGGATCGTAAAACGCCTTCGCTTTGGGTTGTTACCTGGACATTTAGAAAGGGTAACATAGCCGTGCTCAAAATCAATAGCAAGATTACTGAGATGTAGATTATTCTTCCGGATGTCTCTTTTTCTGAAAAGTAGTTTTCAGAGCTGTTTTTAATGATTTCAGGGGGAAAAAACTGTGGCATGATTATTCATTATTTTCTATTCATTCCTACAAGTAAGTTATGGCAAAAAAAGGAGAATCAAGAATGCAGGAATTTTTAATGTTTCGGATTATAGCAATTGTCATCATTTTGATCTAAGTTTGAAAAGTCAAATGACCTTTTTTCATTTAAAGCATTGTAATAATTCAACAGAAAATGACTACAAACAGATTAATTGGTGAGCTTCCCAAAGTAGGGATCAGACCTGTAATTGATGGCCGGCTTCAAGGAGTTAGAGAATCCCTCGAAATTCAAACAATGAACATGGCTAAGGCTGCAGCCAGGTTAATCAGTGAAAACCTACGTTTCCCCAGTGGTGAAAAGATAGAATGTGTGATTGCTGATTCCACCATAGGCGGCGTAGCTGAAGCTGCGATGTGTGCCGAAAAATTTGCCCGTTCGGGTGTTGGAGTTTCCCTGACAGTTTCTCCCTGCTGGTGTTATGGAACCGAAGTAATGGATACCGACCCTTTGTTGCCAAAGGCAGTATGGGGTTTCAACGGGACCGAGCGTCCCGGAGCAGTATATCTCGCAGCAGCATTGGCTGGTTATGCGCAAAAAGGGTTGCCCGCATTTGGGATTTATGGAAGGGATGTGCAGGATAAAAAGGATACCTCCATTCCTGAAGATGTCAGGGAGAAAATTTTGCGTTTTGTCAAGGCTGGTCTGGCGGTGGCTATGATGAAAAATAAATCCTACCTCTCCCTGGGCGGAATGTCGATGGGAATAGCCGGTTCGTATGTGGATCAGGAGTTTTTGCTTGATTATCTTGGTATTAGGACTGAAGTGATTGATATGTCTGAATTAGTCCGGCGTGCGGAAAGAGGTATTTATGACCCTGCTGAGTACAAAAAAGCACTGGACTGGGTGAAAAAGAACTGCAAAGAGGGGATAGATGGCAATGATCCTGCCAGTCAGGCATCCAGGGAAAGAAAGGACTGGGAATGGGAGATGGTGGTCAAAATGACGCTTTCGGCCCGCGATCTGATGGTAGGAAATCCGAAGTTGAGAGAATTGGGTTTTGGCGAAGAGGCTCTGGGCCACAATGCGATCCTGGGTGGCTTTCAGGGACAACGTGCATATACCGACCATCTTCCCAACGGGGATTTCATGGAGGCGATCCTGAACTCTTCCTTTGATTGGAACGGTCTGCGTCAGGCATTTGTTTTTGCCACTGAAAACGACTCGTTAAATGGTGTCTCCATGTTGTTTGGCCATTTGCTAACCAACACAGCTCAGATATTTTCTGATGTGCGGACATACTGGAGTCCTGAATCAGTTGAGCGCGTTACAGGTCGCAAGCTGACAGGCAAAGCTGCCGGCGGAATTATACACCTGATCAACTCGGGTTCTACAACCCTTGATGCTACCGGAAAACAAAAACTGAATGGCCAGTCCGTTATGAAGCCTTACTGGGAAATCTCGGAAACAGAGGCCCAGGCATGCCTGGATGCAACGGATTGGGCTCCTGCCGATCTAGGCTATTTCCGCGGAGGCGGATACTCTTCTCATTTCAAAACGGAAGGGGAGATGCCGGTTACGATGAGCAGGATCAATCTGGTGAAAGGAATTGGCCCGGTGATGCAACTTGCTGAAGGATGGACCGTAGATCTGCCGGACGAAGTACATTCAGTCCTGGATAAGCGGACTAATCCTACCTGGCCAACTACCTGGTTCGCGCCGCGCACCAATGGCAAAGGGGCCTTTGCTGATGTTTACAGCGTAATGGCTAACTGGGGAGCCAACCACGGAGCGATCAGTTACGGCCATATCGGAGCAGATCTGATTTCGCTCGCCTCGATGCTCAGAATCCCGGTCTGCATGCACAATGTGGAGGAAGGCAAAATATTCCGTCCCGCCGCATGGAGTGCATTCGGCATGGACAAGGAGGGAGCCGACTACAGGGCATGTGATGCCTACGGACCGTTGTATGGGAAAACAAAATAAATAATTGACAATAGAAAATGCTTTTATTGGTTGATTTTTTGGTTTAATTGTCCATAAATTGCAAAAAACCGAAGGGAAATTCACCTTTCGGTTTTTTTGTTTTCAATTTTAGATAACCTATCTCTTCAATTTTCGTTAAACAACTCAGTCATGTATGTGATGGACAGCTGTCACTGTCGGTTGTCCATTGCCTAAAATTATTTGATGGGTTTGAAATTGTCTGACAATAAATCTGTTTTTGCAAAAGAGAGTATTTTAAAGGATTACCACACAGTCTTCCTCAGCAGGCAGCTGAGCGTACTGGGCCGGAAAGAGGTACACCTGGGCAGGGCGCCTTTTGGTATTTTCGGCGATGGGAAGGAAGTGGCACAGGTTGCCTATGTAAAGAATTTTCGTGACGGGGATTGGCGATCAGGTTACTACCGTGACCAGACTTTCATGCTTGCAGCGGGAATGATGACCCCGACTGAATTTTTC
>JANYJT010000064.1 GCA_025358395.1 Bacteroidia bacterium | reverse complement strand
GCAACGGGAGAAGGATATTGTTTTCCAAGACCTGGGAAATAATCTTATCAGCCTCGATAAGGATGGAATTGAGCGATGGAAGAAACCTCTCGGTAGTACGATAATGGGTGATATAAAGATCGTAGAGATGAGTAATAAAGGAGAGTATCACCTCCTTTTTAACACCAAAGAAGCCATTCATGTAATTGACCAAAACGGAGCGGAGTTAAAATTTTTTCCTGTCCGGCTAAAATCTCCTGCCACCAACAGTGTGGCGGCATTAGATTATGATGGCAAAAGAGATTACAGGTTCCTCATCGCTTGCAGTGATCGCAAAGTATACAGTTTTGATAAAAATGGTAAAATCGTTACTGGCTGGCAACCAAAAGCCACAGATGGTTTGGTTGAATTTGCCGTTCATCATTTCAGGGTTGGTTCCAAAGATTACATTGTTTATTTTGACCGAAATCACACGTATATTCTTGACCGACAAGGCAAAGAACGTGTTAGGATGGAAGAAGAATTTATTCATTCCCGGAATGATATCAGCTTGGTAAAAATGAAGGGTGCCACTGATTGCATGGTGACCACTGATGACCGGGGGAAAATCAGATTATTGGGGTTTGATGGTACTTCAAAAAAGATCAATGTTGGAATATTCTCTTCGAGCCATTCATTTTTCCCCGTCGACTATCCAGGAAACGAAGGTGTGGATTTTGTCTATTTTGACAACCAGAAGCTTTATCGCTACGATGTATCTGGTAAATTGATCTTTTCAATGACTTTAAAAGTGCCTATTGAGTTGACTCCTAACATACTTAACATTTGTGGGGGAAAATTAATTGAACTAAATTCGGCCACTGAAAATAGTACCATCCTGGTAAGAAAAGATGGCTCAATTTTTGATAAATTTCAACCCGGAAAATTCAATCTGTCGGTTGTGGGTTCATTCGATGGAAAAGGTTCTGTAACGAATTGGTTGGTGTCCACTCCGGATGGATATCTGGACAACTTTCAAATGATGGAAAAATGAAGAATTTTAAATGTATAAAACTGCTTTTCGCTATAGGATTGTTATTGGGTTCCTGTAATTTGTCGGATTTTGATTTGAGCAAATTTGCTGAACCCACTGGTCTGAATCCTGTTGTTTACCGGCCAATGGCAAGCGGTACTTATATTATTAAAGATTACTACAAGGGGCCACCTCTGGTTGGGAATACCCCGGTGACAGCCGATCCGATTTATTTGAAAATCATACCATATCCATTCAATGGAATGACTTTTAACACAAACGGAATAAATTCGATGGTGGTCATAGTTAAAACATCTAACGAAACCCCTATGAAATACCAATATAAACTGATATTTACTGGTCCCGGGTACAAGGATTCAACCATGATCATGAGTAAAATTCTGGATTCGGCCCCTGTCAACATGCAAGGCCTTGTAGATGGGGTTTTCAGAGATTCAAGTGAATATAAACTAGACTCGCTTGGCGTAGTAAAACTTGGTTCAGCAACCGATATTGACCTTTCAATTACCCTGTATCAACCCACTCATGGGACTGTTTTGGCCAATGTTTTAAAATATTCTCCAATCTCTTTTTACTTTGGATTCCGGGCACCCATCAATCTGTTTAAGATAAAAATATGAAACGGGCCTATCTGATCGTTTTTGCCTTATTTCCTATTGCATTTGGTATCACAAATCTCAAGTCACAGCCCAATTCTCTCTATTTTCTGAAAGGCGTTCCACAAACCAAAGATTTGAATCCGGCTCGCCCGGGGATTGAAAAAGGCTTTTACATCAGTATGCCTCTTGCCTCAAAGCTGGATATTTCGATCAATACCAACAACTGGAGCTACAATGATCTGATCCATCGGGGTGGCGGAGTCATGGCCGATTCTTTGGTCCTGGATTTTCCGAAATACCTTTCTTCACTTGACGAAAACAATTTTCTGAACGAGTCTGCTGCTTTTACGCTGTTTGAGTTTGGATGGAAAGGGACGCGTAATTTTTTTAGTTTTTCCTGGACAGAACGTCAATATGCCGAGCCCTTTTTTACCAAGAGTATGGCAAACTTGTTGTATTATGGCAACGAACCTTACCGGGGATCAACCTATCATTCAGGGTATTTTGGAGTTGGAGCTGCTCACTATCGTGAATTTGCCTTCACATATGCCAGGGATTTGAACAAAAAGATGACCATAGGTATAACGGGAAAACTTCTTTTTGGTTTGGCAGGAGTCAAAACAACCGGACTGAACTTCGTAGGTGGAATGCCCATTAGCGGTGATTCTTTAGATCTGGGTGCCGGCGGTAAAGTACATTATTCGGCACCTTTAAGCATTGATATTGAGAACATTAATGGATACCAGATATTTGCCAAAGACAATTTTGATCTAAACAGCTACTTAAGCAATTTCGGTAATCCCGGTGTGGCTGTCGACCTGGGTTTTTCCAACTATGTGAACGAAAATCTGGAATTGTCCGTAAGTTTAGTAGATCTTGGCTTCATCACCTGGACAAAAGATGTCACTACATTTACAGAGAATGGCCATTTTCTGTACAGTGGCATTGATCTCAATGATCCCGCCAATACCCCACCCACCACAACCAATGTAAAGAAATTATTTTCTGATTTAAACAACCGGATTAGCGATGCATTTTTCCCACTGGAGAGGCATTCCAGTTTTGTCTCTTTGCTTCCTGTTAAATTGTATTTGGGAGGGGAGTATAAAGTAAGCGGAGGAATCACTCTGGGAGGATTGGTGCGTGTTAGAATGTTTAATAATCAGATTCATACATCATTGACAG
>JANYJT010000051.1 GCA_025358395.1 Bacteroidia bacterium | reverse complement strand
GTTAAGCCCGTCAGCGCCAATGGTACTGCGTCACAGTGGGAGAGTAGGTCGCCGCCCTGTTAAACTGATCCCCGGTTCATGTATTTGAGCCGGGGATCTTCTTTTTACCCCTCCGGGGATAAGGCAAAAGGCGAAAGGAGAAAGGCAAAAGGATAAAGGCGAAAGGAGAGAACTTCAAAGATTTAAGCTGCTGATGCACAGACATAAGAAATAAGACATAAGACATAAGACATGAGAGAGGGTGTCATCTCGATCGCGGCGAACACTAACCATTAACCACTAACCATTAACCACTAACCACTAACCATTAACCTTTATCCTTATCACCGAAAGTTTTTCCGATACTCGGAAGGGGTCATTCCCATGATATTCTTGAAGTACAGGTTGAAATTTGCAAGATTGTTGTAGCCACTTTCATAACAAATCTGAGCAATGGGTTTGTCAGATTCTGCCAATTTCTTTGCTGCAATACTAATTCTTATCTCTTTAACATACTGAATAAAAGTCTTGCTAGTCCGTTTTTTAAAATACCGGCAGAAAGAACCAGGAGCCATATTAAGCAGGTCTGAAGCAGCTTTTAAACTAATTCCATCCTGAATGTTATGAAAAACATATTCGTATACATCCTTGATCTGATCAAGATCTTTGAAATAGCTGGTAGGATACTCGGGTGTGAGAGATAAACTTTCTTTATCATTAATCTGAATCAATTTTTTAAAGATATGCAACAATTCAATGTAGCTTTCAAGACCTTTGAGATTGACCAGTCTCTCCATACGCTCCCTGACAAGAGCGACCTTTTCTCCTTTAAAAAAAAGCCCGCTGTTGCCACGGTTCAATAATTCTTTTACACTTTCAAGTTCAGGCAAATTGAAGAAATCAGAGCCAACAATGTTTTCGTAAAAATGAATAACAATACAAGTTGGAGGGGAATCACTCTGACGATCCAAAACTTCCCAACAATGTGGTAAATCCGGTCCCAGTAATACCAGATCACCTGCCTCGAAACCAGAAATATTATTTCCAACAATGCGGCGGCCGGATCCGGAAATAATCAGGTTTAACTCATAATTTTTGTGCGAATGTATCTTTGGATTATTTTCGGACAAAACAAGTTTCCGCGTGATAAACGAATGTTCGTGAGGGACATTTATTTTTGCAAAAACAAATTCCATGATGTAGATAAATTAACCAACGTTACAAATATAGTTAACAATATTTTATTCCTCGGTTAAAAAACATTATGAATTGGATAAAATAATATTTAAAATTAAATAAAACAAACTCTACATTTGTAATAACTAATTATTATTCTATGCTATTACCCTTAAGAGGGATTATCCCTCCCATGATTACTCCCTTGAAGAGCTATGATGAACTTGACAGATCTGGTGTCGAGAAACTCATCGAGCATATCATTGGAGGTGGTGTACACGGACTCTTTCTATTAGGAACTAATGGTGAAGGTCCCAGCCTTAGTCAAAGGATCAAAAGGGAATTTCTTAAGTTGTCATGCGAAATAATCAATGGAAGGGTTCCTGTGCTGGTTGGTATCACAGATTCCTCTTTTTCCGGGGCACTTGAAATCGCCGAATACGCTAAAACAGTTGGTGTGGATAGCGTGGTAGTCGCTCCTCCATTCTATTTTCCTGCCACGGAGGCTGAGATGATCAATTATGTTGAAAAACTGGCTGAAGCAACTCCGCTTCCTTTTGTATTGTATAATATGCCAGTGCACACAAAAATTAACCTTTCAATAACTACAATTTTGAGGGCTAAAGAGTTGGGATGTATTGGAATAAAAGACAGTTCAGGTGATATGGCCAATTTGTACATGTTAATTGATGCCTTCAAGGATGATCCAAAATTTGCCGTTTTTGCCGGCACTGAACTCTACCTTCCTGATGCTGTTATGGGTGGAGCTCATGGAGCAGTTGCAGGAGGTGCTAATGTATTTCCAAGGCTCTTTGTTGAACTTTACAATGCTGCCCTGAAAAAGGACTTTGATAAAATTACAGTGCTTAGAAATCAGATTATTTGGTTGTGCAATACCATGTACGTTGTCTCTCCAAGTGCAGCAAGAATTACATTGTCATTTAAAACAGCATTATCTATCCTTGGAATCTGTAGTGATGAGATGGCTTTGCCTCTTAGAAAGTTGGATGGAGTTGAGCGTGAAATGATCGCTACTTATCTTCAAGAGTTAAACTTGAAATATTAACTTGCCACGCTTTATTGAACCTTTCTATCTGTCATTTGAAAAGTTTAATTGATATTGTACTCCTCAAGTTTTTTTGAATCAAAAAATCTTCTACTTTTGTCATTCCTTTAAAAATAGCCTTAAAGGAGAGATGCAAGAGTGGTTTAATTGGCACGCCTGGAAAGCGTGTGTACCTCTAAAGGGTACCGAGGGTTCGAATCCCTCTCTCTCCGCGAAGCAACAATGGCCTCATAAAAGTGAGGCCATTGTTGCTTCGTTAAGTTTGACCAGAAGAGTTCGACAAAGCAAGTTTTATTTATTCTTTTTCAGTGCTTTATAAAGAATATACACAACTACAAAAAAGCCTAAAATAACAAATAGTGTCGTTAAATGGTAACTGTATTCGGTCACTTTTGACATTAGCATTTCCCGTGGAACAACAGATTCAAGATAATAGCCAATAGAGGCAAGAATTATGTTCCATAAGCCTGCTCCCAATAATGTGTATAATAAGAATTTTGGTAGATTCATTCTTGAAAGTCCGGCAGGAATGGATATTAAATGTCTCACTCCCGGAAGCAGGCGACCGGTAAAGATGGATATAGCACCATTATTATCGAAGAAAGCTTCCGTTTTCTTAACGCCTGCTTCATCAATCATCATCATGTGACCCAGGCGACTGTTGGCAAAGCGGTAAACGATCGGACGTCCAATCCACATGGCAAGGTAGTAATTGGAAACAGAACCAATCAAGGCTCCCAATGTTGAAAAAAATACCACCAGGTAGATATTCAGCTCTCCGGCAGCAGCTTTATAGGCTGCAGGAGGTACAACCAACTCTGAGGGCAATGGAATCACCGAGCTTTCAATGGCCATTAATAAAGTAATTGTCCAGTAGTTTAAGTTGTCGAGACACCATTGAATAAAACCGATAGTTTCCATATAAACAGGATTTTGAAAGATATTTTTTTATGAGCTTTTAAGTTAGGTATTGCTTGTATTCAAAGACAAAGTAATGAATTTTTAATCAATAAATAGTGCTATAAATTATTCGAACATTGGAATTTAATTTAGAATTATTTTAAGGATAACACTTTAGTATGATGAAACTTAATTTTTACCTTTAGAGGATCTTATGAACGAATGTAACTATATATGAATTAAGATGGAAAAAAAGCACAAAGTATCAGATTTACAGTCTCATACAGGGGTGGAGGTGATGCGCTGTTACCAATGTGGTAAGTGCACAGCAGGTTGCGTTCTGGCATCAGAAATGAATTATCCCCCTAGTTATTTGATGAGATTGCTTCAAACAGGATCCAAAGATAATTATGATAAAGTTCTTGCTTCCAACTCCATATGGCTTTGCCTGAATTGCGAAAATTGCCTGGGTCGTTGTCCGATGGAGATAGATATTCCCAAAATGATGGATTATTTGAGGACTCAATCAATTAGTGAAAACAAACTGCATCCGGATTCTAAACCAATTCTTGCCTTTCACCGTGCCTTTCTGGATTCTGTCAAAAGTACCGGAAGGCTTTATGAAATGGGACTGATTATGAACTTTAAGTTCCGGACCTTCCGTTTTTTGCAAGATCTGAACATTGCACCCGGGATGTACCTGAAAGGCAAGTTGCATCTTTTACCTGAAAAAATCCGAGACAGAAGGAGCATGAAGAGGATTTTTGCGCAGACGATTGAAAATGCTAAGACTGAAAACAAATGAAGATAGGATTTTACCCTGGCTGTTCGCTGACCGGTTCATCAAGAGAATACAATGAGTCAGTTGTCGCGGTGGCCAAAGGATTGGATATTGAACTGGTTGAGATAAAAGATTGGAACTGTTGTGGTGCGACGGCGGCCCATGTTATGAATGAAGAGCTCTCGTTGTCTTTGCCCGCGAGAATCATGGCCATCGCCGAAGAACAAGGACTATCAGAGGTGGTTGTTCCTTGCGCTGCTTGCTACAATCGTTTAAAAGTCACCCAGCACGAACTTGAAGACGCATCCAAACGTACAAGAGTCGTTGAAATTCTTAAAATGCCTTATCAGGGTACTTTGAAAATAGTCAATGTATTGCAAATGTTGGAATCATATGGAGCTGATAATATAAAAGCAAGGGTTAGCAAGACTTTTGCGCACAAAGTTGCTTGTTACTATGGCTGTCTGTTGGTTCGTCCTCATAATATATTAAAATTCGACCGTGTCGAAGATCCTCAAAGTATGGATTCTCTTATTCGCACCATTGGTGGGACTACCCTTGATTGGGCCTTTAAAACTGAATGCTGTGGTGCTGGTTTCTCTGTTTCCAGAACGGATCTTGTTGCTAAACTCTCCGGTAATATTCTGAAAGATGCCTCAGATCGTGGAGCCGAAGCACTTATAGTGGCTTGTCCACTTTGTCAGTCCAATCTGGATATGAGAAGAGGAGCCATTAACAATACGCTTGAAAACTCAATCGGTATTCCGGTGATATACATTACCCAGGCAATTGGTTTAGCATTGGGTATCGAAGCCAAAGAATTGGGATTGAAACGTCATTTTGTAACCGTAGAACTGTAATTATATGTCAAAGATAGGAGTATTTATCTGCCACTGCGGTGAAAATATCAGTGCCACTGTCGATGTGGAACGAGTTGCCAAAGAGATTGGCGGAATGGAAGGTGTAGCACACGCCATCGACTACAAATACATGTGTTCGGATCCCGGACAAACTTTTATCAAAGAAGCTGTTAAGAAGTATGATCTTGACGGCGTTGTCGTTGGTGCCTGTTCCCCCAGGATGCATGAACCAACATTCAGGAGAGCCTGTGCTGAGGCCGGATTGAATCCCTACCTGTGCGAAATGGCTAATTTGCGTGAGCACTGTTCGTGGGTACATGAAAAGAGTGAAGAAACTACCGAGAAGGCCATCGATCTGGTTAAGATGCTGGTTGAGAAGGTCAAAAAGAACAAGCCACTTGATTCCATCAAAGTTCCGGTTACGAAAAAGGCTTTGGTAATTGGTGGTGGAATTGCCGGTATTCAGGCCAGTTTGGATATTGCGAATACAGGTCATCAAGTTATTTTGATTGAAAGGGATCCCTCCATCGGGGGACATATGTCTCAATTATCGGAGACTTTTCCAACATTGGACTGCTCTCAATGTATTCTTACCCCCAGAATGGTCGAAGTAGCGCAACATCCAAATATTAAATTATATACCTACGCTGAACTTGAAAGTCTGGAAGGATTTATAGGAAATTTCTCGGCGAAGATTCGCCTCAAGGCCAAAAGTGTTAATTATTCTTCTTGTACGGGTTGCGGAGCTTGCATTCAGAAATGCCCGGTTAAAAAGATCCCAAGTGAATTCAATGCCGGATTAGGGACACGGACAGCTATTTATGTTCCTTTTCCTCAGGCGGTTCCTAACAAGCCGGTGATCGACAGGGTCAATTGTAACTATTACAAGCGGGGGGCGTGCAAAATATGCGAGAAGACTTGTCAGGTTGGATCTATTGAATGGGACAAGGAAGACGAAATCATTACGGAACAGGTTGGTGCCGTAGTTCTCGCAACCGGATTTGACGTGAAGGGAACTGATTTTTTTCCTGAATATGGTTACGGAAAATTTAAAGATGTCTTGACCGGACTGCAGTTTGAGCGCCTTGCTTCAGCCTCTGGTCCGACATTTGGTGAGATACGTCGTCCTTCAGATGGCGCCATACCAAAGAAGATTGTATTTATCGCATGTGCAGGCTCAAGAGATCCAGCCAAGGGTATTCCATACTGCTCCAAGATATGCTGTATGTACACGGCAAAACATGCCATGCTGTACCAGCACAAGGTGCATGATGGCGAATCAACAGTCTTTTACATGGATATCCGCGCAGGCGGGAAAAACTATGAAGAGTTTGTAAGAAGGGCCATAGAAGAAGATACCGTAAATTATATCCGTGGTAGAGTGGCCCGGGTATATGAAAAAAATGGTAAGTTGATTGTCAAGGGAGTCGATACCCTTTTAGGAGGCGAGCAGGTAGAAATTGAAGCTGATATGGTTGTACTTGCTACGGCAGGTGTTGCCAATTGTGGTTCCGAACAGTTGGCTCAGAAGTTGCATGTATCTTACGACCCTTACCATTTCTTTGCTGAAGCGCATCCGAAACTCAAACCTGTTGAGACCAACACAGCAGGTATTTTCCTTGCCGGCGCATGTCAGGCACCAAAAGACATACCGGAGACTGTAGGCATGGCGTCAGGTGCGGCAGTTAAAGTAGCTGCGCTCTTTTCCAATGATGAGCTTGTCAGAGAACCAGTTGTTGCCGTTGTGAACCGTTTGGCTCCGCCACTTTACAGCACATGTGTCGGATGTTTTATGTGCGAAACGGCCTGTCCGTACAATGCCATCGAGCACGAGGAGATCAAGGGTCGCGACGGCAGTCTTATTAGAACGATTGCCAGGGTTAACCAGGGTCTATGTCAGGGTTGCGGCACCTGCGTTGCTTTTTGCCGATCCAAATCTATCGACATTCAGGGGTATACCAACGAGCAGGTATATGCCGAGGTAATGTCTTTGTTAAACGATTAACTAACAGATAATGAGTAGTAATGCAATCTTTGAGCCCAAAATAATTGCCTTTGTTTGCAATTGGTGCACTTATGCCGGGGCCGATTTAACCGGAACCAGCCGGCTTAAATACGCTACCAATGTGAAGATCGTTCGTTTCCCATGTACTGGTAGGATAGATTTCCTGCTCTTGCTTAAATCATTTGCCCAGGGAGCTGATGGTGTTATCGTATCCGGATGCCATCCAAATGATTGTCATTATACCAGTGGCAATTTCCATGCCCGCAGGCGCTGGATTGCTTTCCGGGCTATACTTGATTTGATGGGTGTCGATATACGTCGCATACAATATTCGTGGGTTTCAGCTGCTGAAGGTTCCAAATGGGCGGATCTCGTGAACAATACAGTAACAGATATCCGTGCACTGGGTCCATACACAGAATACCAACAAGTTGCTGATTATTTAGAGAAAGGGGGAAACAATGGAGAAGCTTAGGGAAAGAGCTGCCGCGTTACTGGCCGAAGGCTTGGTTTCGCTGGTTATCGGATATGAAGAAGGGACGAAAAGACCAAGACCACTTTTCTGCAGAAATGGTGAAAGTACACAAAAGTTGATTTTTGACAGTCGTTGTATTAATAACCTTGCAGTTTATGTTACCAAGAAAGAGCTGGTTGGTAAAGACCGTATTGCAGTCACGGCTTCAATATCCACTTTGCGAAGCATCCTGCAGTTATATGTTGAAAATCAGCTCAGTGAAGAGAAATTACTGGTTCTAACGGTCGGTCTGAATGGTGAACTAATAGAACTTGTCACTTTTGATGAAATTTCTGCCTATGTAGCTCAATTTGAACTGAAGCGCGGTGAACGGGAGCAAGCGATCCTTTCAAAAATTGAAGGAATGAACCGCGAGGAACGTTGGAAATTTTGGTTGGGTGAGATGTCGCACTGCTTTAAATGTTATGCCTGCCGCTCTGCATGTCCGCTTTGCTATTGCTCTAAATGTGTAGTGGAGGTTAATCGTCCGCAATGGATCAATCCATGGCCTGCGCCCCTTGCAAACATGGAGTGGCATATCAACAGGGCCATGCACATGGTTGGGCGGTGTACAGCCTGCGGTGCATGTGGTGACGCATGCCCGGTAGGAATCCCCATTGATTTGATTACCAGAAAAATGATGGAGGACATGGCTCCTGAATTCGGGTACATTCCGGGTCAGCCGGCCAAACAAGGCAATGCACTTTCCAGCTGGAAGCTGGACGATAGAGAGCAATTTATACGATAAATGTTTATGGAGACAAAATATATTAGCAAAAGCGGAATAGAAAAATGGTTTGATGCCATTTCAGCCAGCGGCAAAAGGGTGTATGCTCCGGTGAGCGCACGCGGGCAGGTGGATTTTATGCCGGTGAAACATCTGAACGAAGTAGCTGAAGAATACATTCAGACGACACAATCCGTCAAGGCTTCCGTATATCCGAAAGCCGAGGTGCTGTTCTCGTATGAAAAAGTACACGGCAAGGTCAATCTTACTGATTTTGATCCGGAAAGTGTTTCCGAGACAGTACTCTGGAAGGTTCATCCCTGTGATGCTGCCGGCTTCAAACCCCTATCGGCTATATTCAACTGGGATACAACGGATAAGCTGATCAATGCGCATCTATTGAAAACCACAGTTGTATCCTACAGTTGTGCCACAGCCGATGAAAGCTGCTTTTGCACGAGTGTGAATGGTAGTCCCGGCAATGTTTCCGGAAGTGATATACAGCTAACGTTGTTACCAGATGGTGGAGCGATTGCTGAAGTTATTACAGCAAAAGGTGAAGCTTTGGTTGCGCTTCTACCTTCAGTATTTGAAGCTGACAGGGGTGATATCAAGGAGAAATACCTTGTTAATCTGCCCGCTAAATTTAACTTGGAAGAGGTGAATGCCAAATTGAACAAGGCATTCAACAGCACGGTATGGAAAGAGCAATCCGAACGCTGTATTGGATGCGGTGCCTGCGCATTTGTTTGTCCGACATGTGCATGCTTTGATATTCAGGAAGATACACATGGTTCCAAAGGTCGTCGCATACGTTGCTGGGATGCATGTGGATTTGCCCTTTTCACGATGCACACTTCCGGGCACAACCCCCGTGAGCACCAAAGTCAAAGATGGCGTCAGCGTATCTTGCATAAATTTTCATATATGCCCGAAAGACTGAGTGTTGTTGGTTGTACCGGATGCGGTCGATGTTCACGTGCCTGTCCGGTTGATATGAATATTCTTGAACACATTACATCAATAGCAGAACAATGAGCGAGCAAAATATTTACCTGCCTTATCTTATGACTATCGAAAAGGTTATCAAGGAGGCACCGGGAGTAAAAACCTACAGATTAAAATTTCAGGATGAAGCCGAGGCTGCAGCTTTTGATTTTAAGGCTGGTCAGTTTGGTGAATATTCCGCTTTTGGCGAAGGGGAATCCACTTTTTGTATAGCTTCATCACCTACCAGAAAGGGATATATCGAATGTACTTTCAGGGATACCGGTCGCGTCACTTCAGGACTTGCCTCACTGGAAGAGGGAAGCACCATGGGTTTTCGTGGTCCTTATGGCAATGTCTTTCCGATGGACGAGTGGAAGGGGAAAAATCTGCTATTTATAGCCGGTGGAATAGCCCTTCCTCCTATGCGTTGTGTGATCTGGAATGCACTGGATTTGCGGGAAAATTTCAAAGATATTACCATTGTTTATGGTGCTAAAACGGTTAATGACCTGGTTTACAAATCAGAATTGAAGGAGTGGACTGATCGTCCGGATGTAAAAATGGTTACTACCGTAGATCCGGGAGGCGAAAATGCCGATTGGAAAGGCGAGATAGGTTTTGTACCAACCATTGTTGAAAAGGTCGCACCTTCGGCAGAGAATACCATTGCCATAGTTTGTGGACCTCCGATTATGATTAAATTTACTTTTCCTGTGCTTGAAAAGTTAGGATTTAAAGATGATCAGATTTTTACTACGCTGGAAAACCGGATGAAATGTGGCGTTGGCAAATGTGGCCGCTGCAATGTCGGGAAATTGTACATCTGCAAGGATGGTCCGGTATTTAGCAAAGAGGAGTTGAATTTGATACCGGCGGAAGAATATTGAT
>JANYJT010000263.1 GCA_025358395.1 Bacteroidia bacterium | reverse complement strand
AGGGGCGGACGGTTGGTCGGAATACCAATAGAGATCACTGATTCTGTTTTAACCAATCCGAAGAACTCTTCATTGGTAAGCTGAGCCAGTAATGAAACATTGCCTGACGCATCTCCCGGAATATCTTTTGGATAAGCAAATGATGCCTTTCCTTCTGTGTTGGTAATCACAGGCTTGTCAACAACTAAATTTCCAAAATAACGTTTGACAAAAAGCTTAATTTCGAGTCCGGCAATCGGCTTGACCAATGATCCCTTTACCCCTGTCAGCAAAGCAACTACGGTACGGGAGGGAGGATCAGTCATCAGCTTAAGATCTACTTTGTCGAAAACCTCAACACCGAAAGCAGGCTGAACAGCAAGTTGCTGTTTGTAATCACTGTTGAAACTTCGGAGGAAGGCAATGAGGTTCCATACATCGGCTGAGCTCAAAACATTTTTGAAAGCAGGCATTGCGCCCCGCCCTTCACTGATTTTAAAATGAAGGGCGCCATCTGTATTTTGCTGCAATTGGGTCGTTGCTGGATCAGGCGGGGGAGTCACCAACTTGATTACGTTATTTTTACCGGGATCACCGTGGCAGGATTTGCAGTTGGTCTGATAGAGGTTCATTCCTGAAATCCGGTTCTGCTCTGTAAAAGCCGCTGTACTAAATTTTGCATTGCGATCAGCCGGCACCACCCATAGAGTCTGAGCCTGTGACGTGCCAGCCAAAAGACACAGTCATACAAAAAAAAGTATTTTGTGTCTCATTGTATTTCGCGGTTACTATTACCCGACCGGTTGCTGTTCAGGGTGCGAACTCTCCTCTTCCGCTATTTCCCAGATGGGAATAACAGGAAACAACTTCATCAACACCGAAATAATCATAACGGCTAAGGTGATAGTACCTATTGTAATGGCAGATTCTACAATGGTCGGATGATATACCATCCAGGCATCCGGTACACCCTGCTTTGGCAAAAAAGGTGACTCCATGGTTGGTACCACAATCAGCAATCGCTTAAACCATGAAGCGATCAGGACAACTATCGCGATGATAAACATCGGAAATGGTTTACGCATTTGTTTAAAGAGGAGTAAAATCATCGGGATGATAAGTCCCAGCAACTGGACACTCCAGAACATGAAGGCAAATTCACCGGTAAACAGCTCTGTCAGGTGGCGGGCTTCAAAGGTCTTCATTTTATAAGCCGGAACAAGGTATTCATTCAGGTTAAAATAAAAATAGACGATGGAAACCAGGAAAAGGAGTTTCCCCATTTTATCAAAATGTTCAAGGGTAATGTATCTGCTCAGTTTGTAGTTGTTTCTGACGATGAACATCAAAATAATCACAGCTGCAGACCCGGCAACAAAGGCTCCGGTAAGAAAATAAGGTCCGAATATGGTACTATCCCAGCCGGGACGGGTTGTTACGGCAAACAACCAGGAGGTTACCGTATGAATGGCAAAAGCAGTAGGAACAATCAGTATCAGCAAGATGCGAACTGCTTTTAGTAATATCCTATATTGTTCAGGAGTGTGTTTGAAGTTGAAAGAGAGAAATTCATAGGTTTTCTGTAACCAAACAGGCGTATGGCCGATACGGCCTTTGGAGATGGCCATATCCGGTATCATGGTAAATAGATAAAGTAAGATACTGAGAGTCATATAGGTCGTTACAACTGTTACATCCCATAGGATTGGTGACTGAATGCGACCATACAAAAAGACATAAGGCAGCCTTTCCGGACGCCCCATGTCAGAAACGATGACAATGCCCGCCACAGCGGAAAAGGCAACCGCGATAATTTCAGCGATACGACCAATGGGTTTGATCCATTTGTATCCCATCATGCCCAGAACTGAACTAATCAGCATACCAACCAAACTTGTGGCCACAAAAAAGACAAAATTGGAAATATACATCCCCCAACTTACATAATCACGTAATCCGGTAACAATCAATCCCTTATCAAGCTGAATATAGTATGCATACATGCAAACAAAGAGAAGCATAGACAAGCTGGACATCCATACGATGAAGCTTCTATCGACTCCGACGGGTCGTAAAATATCGGTAGCGATACGATCCAGTCGTTTGTCTTGTAAAAAATTTGTGTTTACTTCTGAAGCCATAGTAGTAGTTCTAAGGTTAACTTTTCTTGACAAAACTTTTTCGGGTTGCTCTGCTTCCGATACTTTTAAGATTTTCTCCTAACTTCGTATTCCAAATGGAAATAACATCCCCAATCATCAGGGAGGTGAAAATTTTTATTTGCAAAGATCCTAAACGGGAGCTAATTTTTTATAAATCTACATATTTATTTTTAAAACGCTACGGTAGATGATTGATTTTTCGACCCTGAAACAGGAGCTATCAGGTGATTTACTGACTGATGAGACAACCTTAATTCTTTATTCAACAGATGCTTCAGCGTACAAAGAAATGCCAGCGGCAGTTGCATTTCCAAAGTCCAAGGAAGATATCCTACGCCTGATTTTATTTTGCCGGAAGCATCAATTGGGTATTATTCCGCGAACTGCCGGGACCTCACTTGCGGGACAGGTCGTTGGTCATGGCGTAGTAGTAGATCTTTCAAGAACGATGACGCAAATACTGGAGGTCAATCAGCAGGAGAGTTGGGTCAGATTGCAGCCAGGGGTCGTACTGGATGAACTCAATATTCATCTCCGGCAATTTGGCCTGTTTTTCGGTCCGGAGACTTCCACATCCAACCGTTGCATGATTGGTGGCATGGTTGGAAACAACGCTTGCGGGGCACATTCACTCATATTTGGGAGCACCAGAGACCATTTGCTTGAGGTGACCGGTTTTCTCTCTGATGGTTCAGAGGTTCAATTCAAGAGGCTCTCTTACCAGGAATTCAAAGACAAAACAGTTGGTGACCAGCTCGAAAACAGGATCTACCGTCAGATAGACCAAATGCTCTCCGATCCATCCAACAAAGAGCAGATTGAAAAAGAATATCCGGTGAAATCACTTCGGCGGAGGAACACCGGGTATGCTTTGGATGAGTTGCTGCATTGTCAGCTTTTTTCAGAAAGCGAAAAACAATTCAACTTTTCGAAACTGATAGCCGGTTCGGAAGGAACCTTGCTATTTATCACGGAAATAAAACTGAACCTTGTTCCTCTTCCACCAAAGGAGATTGGACTTGTTTGCATCCATTTCCACACGCTGGAGGAGGCGATGGAGGGGAACCTCATGGCTCTGAAGTACAATCCCGGAGCCATTGAACTGATCGATGATGTCATCTTAAAATGTACACTCGGCAGCATTGAACAAAGGAAAAACAGGTTTTTTGTAGAGGGAGAACCTGGTGCGATTCTAGTTTTAGAGTGGGCAAGGGAGACACTGACCGAAATAGAAACTTTACATCAGGCACTTGAAAACGAGCTTAGAGCCGCTGGATTCGGTTATCATTTTCCGCTCGTAACAGGTGATGATACCAAAAAAGTTTGGGCCTTGCGGAAAGCAGGTCTGGGGCTGCTTTCAAACATCCCTGGCGATGCCAAACCAGTTTCGTTGGTGGAAGATACAGCAGTTGATCCGCTGGTTTTATCCCAATACATTGGTGAATTTAAGGAGATTATGGCTACGCATGGATTAAGTTGCGTTTACCATGCCCACATTGCCACCGGTGAACTTCACCTCAGACCGGTTATCAACCTCAAAGATCCTGAAGGGGTGAAATTGTTTCGCACCATCGCCACAAAGATCGCTCATCTGGTCAAGAAATACCATGGATCCCTGAGTGGCGAGCATGGTGACGGACGACTGAGGGGCGAATTCATTCCTATAATTCTTGGAGATCATAATTTTGAATTGATCAAACAGCTGAAGCAATGCTGGGATCCTGATAACCTGTTCAATCCCGGGAAGATCGTCAATACTCCCCCGATGGACAGTTCATTGCGAATTAATCCGGGCGAAAATGATCCTGTCTTTGAGACCGTTTTCGACTGGTCTGATTCGATGGGATTTGTCAGGCATGTCGAAAAATGCAATGGATCCGGCGACTGCCGGAAATCGGAAATCATCGGAGGAACGATGTGCCCGAGTTACATGGCCTCCCGTGATGAGAAACTTACCACACGTGCCCGGGCCAATTTGTTGAATGATTATCTGCACAGCAGAAAAAGCGGTAATATTTTTGAGAGCAAAGAGCTGAACGAAATTCTCGACCTCTGCCTTTCATGCAAAGGTTGCAAATCGGAGTGCCCCTCCGGAGTTGACATGGCCAAAATAAAAGCAGAATTCCTGCAGCACAAATATGATCTGGAAGGCTCTCCCATTCGGTCGAAACTAGTGGCGAACATCTCTTCGTTGTACAAATTGGGATCGGCTTTCCCGGAATTATTCAATTTCTTCGTTCACAGCAAAGTCTCCTCCGGTTTGATCAAATCGTTGACCGGATTTGCGCAAAGGAGAAGCATCCCGGGATTGGGTAAACAAACGCTTCGCAGCTGGTGCAAAAGCAATTTGAATGCGCTTAATAGCAGTCTGACTACCCCAAAAGGATCTCTTTATCTTTTCGTAGACGAGTTTACAAACTTCAATGACACAGAAATTGGCATCAAGGCGATCAGGGTACTGAATCATCTGGGGTACCGGGTACTGACAGTCGGCCACGAAGTAAGTGGAAGAACCTTTCTATCAAAGGGATATCTTCGGAAAGCGGCCAAAATCGCGAAAAATAATGTTTCCATATTTGCGCCCCTGATTGATGAAACACATCCTTTGATTGGCATCGAACCATCGGCCATCCTGACTTTCAGGGACGAATACCCGGACCTTTTGCGTGGAGAAGATAAGATTGCTTCCCAAAAAGTCGCGAAGAACAGTCTGATGATAGAGGAATTTCTGGTCAGGGAGCAGGAAAAGGGAAATATTTCGGCAGAAAGCTTTACCAGCCAAGAATTGACCATCAAACTGCATGGCCATTGTCAGCAGAAAGCCATTGCCTCTACGATGCCAACAATAAAAATGCTCTCCCTGCCACTTAATTACCATGTTCAGGAGATACCGTCGGGCTGTTGCGGCATGGCAGGATCTTTCGGTTACGAAAAGGAGCATTATGACCTTTCGATGAAGATTGGAGGTCTGGTGCTATTCCCGGGAATACAGCGCCTGAAGGATGATGTGGTCATCGCGGCACCCGGTACCAGTTGCCGGCATCATATTCTGGATGGCACGGGAAAAAAGGCGGTTCATCCGGTTGAAGTACTTTACGAGGCCATGTTGCAAAGATTTGGTAAGAAATAGAAAAGGGAGCCAAATGCTCCCTTTTCTATTTCTTACCAAATCTTTGCTCGTTTTTCCGGAGCCAAGTACATCGCCTGGCCTTCTTTTACATCGAAAGCGGCATAAAATTCCGGCAGATTCTGGAGTGGCCCCAGTACCCTGAAGCGGCCAAGTGAATGGACATCTTCCTTGGTACGACGAAGAATCTCCTTGTCGCGGGTATTTTGTCCCCATACATGGGCATAAGCCAGGAAGAATCTTTGATCGGGCGTAAATCCATCAATGGCATCTTTTTGAATATTGGCGGTTCGGAATGCCTGAAATGAGATGTTCAGTCCGCCAAGATCGGCAATATTTTCTCCCAGGCTAAGTTGTCCGTTGGCGTGGATGGTATCCAGAACCACAAAACTATTGTATTGGTCAACCAAAATTTTTGTACGTGCATCAAATCGGGTCGCATCGTCGGCTGTCCACCAGTCGGTCAGGTTGCCTTCTTTGTCAAACTTGCGTCCCTGGTCATCAAACCCGTGTGTCATTTCATGTCCGATGACGACCCCAATGGCGCCATAGTTAACCGCATCGTCCCCATCCTTGAAAAAGAACGGAGGTTGCAGGATAGCCGCGGGAAAGACGATCTCATTTTTGTCAGGGCTGTAATAGGCATTCACAGTCTGAGGCGACATGAACCATTCAAGTTTGTCGACGGGCTTATTGATCTTTCCAAGACTGAATTCAGTTTCAAATTTATTGGCCCTCAGTACATTGAGAACATAGGCATCGTCCTTTATTTCAAGTCCTGAATAGTCCCTCCATTTGTCGGGATAACCAATCTTCACATTGATGGTAGCCAGCTTTTCCATGGCCTTTTTCTTCGTTTCAGGACTCATCCATTCGAGATTCTGAATTCTTTCGCCCAATGCAACACGCAGGTTCGAAACCAGCTTCACCATGCGGTCTTTGGCTTCCTGCGGAAAATAGGCTTTTACATAAAGCTGACCCAGTGCTTCGCTAAGGGCGCCACTTGTCACACCCAATACTCTTTTCCAACGCGGGCGCATCACTTCTGTTCCTGTCATGGCTTTCCCGTAGAAATCAAAACTGGCTTGTACGAAATTCGAAGAGAGATAGGAAGCCGTCTCGTTGATCAGGTTCCATTTAAGATAGATTTTCCAATCTTCGACCGGGATAGCTGTGAGCAGAGCACTAATCTCCCTGACAAATTCAGGCTGATTGATGTTGACAGATCCGGGATTGCCAATACCCATATCAGTAAAATACCTGTTCCAGTTGAAAACCGGAGAGAGTTTATTCAGCTCATCTGTCGTTACTTTGTTGTATGTTTTGTTTGGATCGCGCATCTCCAAACGCGACATGGCTGCCTTGGCCAGCTTTGTCTCGAGGGTCATTACCTTTTGGGCATTCGAAGCGGATGTTGCCTCATCATTCCCAATCGATTTGAACATGGTGGTCATGTAGGTAATATATTTGGCACGCAGATCAACCGATCTGGGATCTTCGTTCAGGTAGTAATCACGGTCGGGCATGCCCATGCCGGCTTGGGTAAGTTGCGCTATTACCATGGAGCTGTTGCGGGAATCAGCAGCGCCATAAAGTCCAAACAGAGGGGACAATCCGTATTGATGGAAACGAATGAGTGCAAGTTGTACCTCATCCGGGGTACTGATCTGGTCGATCTCCTTCAGGTATGGATCAATGTATTCGAGACCTTGCTTTTCTATTTTGGCCGTATCCATACCCGAATTAAAAAGAGTAGCGATTTTATCACCGATAGAGCCTTTTGCATTGTTGGCGGCAGCGGTTGTTGTCACCAGGTCATTTACCTGCTTTTCGGCTACCTCTGCCAGTTTGTCGAAGGAACCAAAACGACCGCGGTCGGCCGGCAGCGGATTGAGTTTCTTCCATCCACCGTTGGCATAAGTATCAAAATCGTTTCCCGGAATGACTGATTTGTCCAGGTTGGCAGGGTCTATGGCAGGAGCGGAGGCAGATTTGTTCGGCTCAGTGCATGACATCAGGGTAGCTACAATCATAAATGCGGAGATTGAAATAACAGTAAATTTGTTCTTCATAATACAGGTTCTGAGTTTTAAGGTTCCAAAGATATTTATTTTGCATAAAATTCAAGATGACAGTACCGCTATATTTAAGGGTTTAAAGGAATTGGGTTCGGGTTGAGCAATTGAGACAGAACTCTCATTCCAGCTAAATGATCGCGAATCATATGTACTTCTCCAGCAAACAATTCGGCCCAGTCATCCCAGTCGTCCCAGTCGTCCCAGTCCTGTAGTCCCCCAGTCCTTCCTTAGCCTTTCCCGCCGGCCACCATCGCCTCAACATCCTCAGGATTAATCGGGATGCGGTTTCCCAGCAGCCTGGCGCCGGTTTCGGTCACCAGCACATCATCTTCCAGGCGAATACCGCCGAAACCGATATAGGATTTAGCCTTATCAAAGTTGATAAATTCCTTGTTGATGCCTTCATTTTCCCATTTTTCGATCAGAGCGGGGATGAAATAAATGCCCGGCTCGTTGGTGATGACAAATCCTGGCTCCAGCTTGCGTCCCAGACGCAGATAGGCCGTTCCGAACTGGTCGATTGGCCTCACCTGATTGTCGTAGCCAACGTGAATCTGGCCATAGTCCTCCATGTCGTGCACGTCGAGGCCCATCATGTGACCAAGTCCGTGCGGGAAGAAGAGTGCGTGGGCACCATTGGCCACAGCTTCGTCCACATCGCCCTTGATGAATCCAAGATCTTTAAGTCCGGCAGCGATCACCCTGGCAACCTTCAGATGGACGGATTGGTAAGTCACACCCGGTTTGGTGAGAGATAATCCTGTATTGTTGGCAGCCAGTACTATGTTGTAGATATCCTTCTGCTTGCGGCTAAATTTCCCTCCTACCGGGATGGTGCGGGTAAAGTCTGAAGCATAATGGCCGTTGGATTCGGCCCCTGCGTCGACGATCATCAGCCTGCCTGCCTCCAAAGGAAATGAGTGGTTGTGGTTGTGCAAGGTCTCACCATTTTGGGTCAGGATGATGGGGAAAGAGGTACCGGCGCCTTTGGAAAGCGCTATTCCTTCCAGTATTCCGGCAATCTGTTGCTCCATGATGCCTGGTTGTGCCATTTTCATTGCTGTTACGTGCATCTCATAACCGGTGGCACAAGCAATTTCAATTTCAGCAATCTCTGCCGCATCCTTTATTGAGCGCATGGAAACAATCGATTGGATCAAAGCCAGGGATGAATATTGTTTTAATTTACAGGTTTTGATGCCAAGCAAACTGCTTAGCTGTATCATGTTAGCAGCGCGATAAGGTGGCAGGAAATGTACTTTTCTGCCACCATTGATGGCGCGTTCTATCGTTTGGTTCAGTTTCTCCAGAGGTGCGGTTACATCGACACCAACAGAAAATGCCTGCTCTGCCACAGATTTTTGCGGCCCCATCCAGATGATATCCTCAATGTCGACATCATTGGCATACAGCAGGTCCAGATTGTTATCGACATCGATCACGCCGAACATTCCCGGCAGGTCGAGGCCAAAGAAATAAAGAAAAGTGCTGTCCTGCCTGAAATGGTAGGTATTGTCGGTATAATTCATGGGCGACTCCCGGTTTCCCGGTATCAGGATCAGTCCGGATCCGATTTTCTGACGAAGGATGGCTCTTCTTTG
>JANYJT010000247.1 GCA_025358395.1 Bacteroidia bacterium | reverse complement strand
AGAACTGGGAACAAAACTCACCGGAAGACATATCACAAAAGAACTTTTCCCTTTTTCGTACAGTGAATACAGGGCATTTACAGGCCAAGAAAGTAATGAACTCTCATCAGTCAAGTACATGAAGAGTGGTGGGTTTCCCGAATACCTGAAAACAGGATTGCCCGAAGTGCTGATGCACGCTTTCAATGATATCGTAGTTCGTGATATTGCCATCCGCTACAATTTCAGAACTCCTGACTTAGCGTAAAAAGCTACGTCGCCATTTTGTAATAGAGCCGAAGATTGGTATCTGGATAAATGGAATTTTGTTTGTTCAAAATCTCACACATTTATCCAGATACCAATCTTCGGCTCTATTACAAAATGGCGACGTAGCTTTTTACGCTAAGTCAGGAGTTCTGAGATTTAAAAGAAAAAGGCGAGTCGCAAGACGCTACCACGGTTAAAGACACAGCATTTGCCAAACTCGACGATTGGATGAGCGAACTTTATGCTGTTGCCAAGTTTGCAATGGAAGACAACCCACAATTGTTAGAGGCATTAGGCTTAGTCGTAAAGAAATAAAAGTACACACTGAGCCAGTCGAAGAGCCAACGCACATTGTAAGCACATTGTCAAGCCCAAACAGCAGTTCAGGTTATCGAAAAGTTGTTAATTGGGCTTGCCAAAGAACTTCCAATCCCCTCCCACGTTCGCCCTAAGGGGCTATTAGGGCTGGCCGACACACAAAATAAATCGTGCCTTGTAGCGAGGGACAAAAAAGCATTTGCGAAAGATTGAATAAGATATGATAAATTTACCGTTGAAAGAACCAAACCCTGTTGCTAATAACTTGGACTTCAAGTGGTCGGAACGACCCAACATGAAGTCTCGGTTGCACTACATCACCGATTACTACATAGCGGTTCCTCTATTTAAAATAAAATAGATTAGTTCTACTTTGACAGATTAGGCAAAATAGGTGCAGCGCACCGTTAATATTTGTAGTAAGATAATCATATACAAGCCTACATGAAGGTGCAGCGCACCGAAACAATTGATGCAAACCGGTTAACTAATACGGTGCGCTGCACCTAATAGCCCGCTTTCAATGACTATTTCTACAAATATTATCGGTGCGATGCACCTTGTTCCCCAATCTTTCAAAAGTTATGGGCAAGGGTGAGAAAAGCGAAGATGCGGAGAATAGACAGCATTTTGTTCGCATTTTATGCGGATATAATTTTGTCATGCGGAGAATAAACACTATTTTAGACGCAGAAATAGCGGAGAAAGAGAAAGATGTACTTATACAATAATCAAAATTGGCCAATCTTTGAATGGAGTAGCGAGAAACTTTTGCATTTGCTTTCTATCGTAAGAAACCGCCAGGGTAAGCTAATTGGGAAAATGGGAGCTTTGGGGTTTGATCTTCGCAATGAAGCAAATCTTGAAATCTTAACTCAGGAGATTATTAAATCGACAGAAATAGAGGGTGAAATTCTTGACAGAGAACAAGTCAGGTCGTCAATCGCAAGACGATTAGGATTAGAAATAGTTGGATTGGTTTATTCTGAACGTAATGTTGACGGAATAGTTGATTTGATGATTGATGCAACGAAGAACTTCGACAAAGAATTGAATAAAGAGCGACTTTTTTCTTGGCATGCAGCACTTTTCCCAACTGGACAAAGTGGAATGTATAAAATCATTACAGGACACTGGCGTGACGACTCAACAGGACCCATGCAGGTTGTTTCAGGAGCGTTGGGAAAAGAAAAGGTTCATTACCAAGCACCACCAGCGGCGCAAATTGAAAATGAAATGCGGATTCTCTTGGATTGGTTTAATTTGGAGCAAAATACTGACTTGGTGCTGAAAGCAGCCATTGCACATTTGTGGTTTGTGACACTACATCCATTTGAAGATGGAAATGGAAGAATTTCTAGAGCGCTCAGCGACATGTTACTAGCTCGTTCTGACGAACAATCGTACAGATTTTACAGTTTGTCTACACAAATACGGAAAGAACGAAATTCCTACTATGACCTATTGGAAAAGACTCAAAAAGGCAATTTAGACATTACAACTTGGCTCGAATGGTTTTTGAATTGTTTATTAAACGCTATTGATAATTCTGAAAAGCTTCTTGAGAAAGTAATTTACAAACACTCCTTTTGGATAAAACACTTT
>JANYJT010000243.1 GCA_025358395.1 Bacteroidia bacterium | reverse complement strand
AAAAAATAGATCAATTCCACCAACAGATTTTATTTTGGCTTCATACCGACTGCATTCCATTCTCAAATCAGGAGCATTACCATCTAATAAATTCACATTAGCCGGTTTGATATCGATGTGACTAAAAAAATTATCCCACATAAAGGTATAGTAACTTTGAGGATGATTTTTGTGGATGCCTACATATTCATCCATATTGAAACTGATAACATTCTGAAAAGAAACTTTACCTTCTTTGTGTAGTTTTATCAGCTCAATGTAAGTCCCAAGTGGCGTACTGCCTGTAGGTAACCCCAACACAAAAGGGTTTTCCGGCGTCGGACTGGCACATAATATTTTATGCGCAATGTAGTTAGCCGACCATTTGGCAACACTTTTTGCTTCAGGCAATATAATTAGTCTCATAGTTCTTTGAATTTTGTAATGAACAAAGTTTTACCAAAATTGATAAAATTTATAAAACAATCAACTTAATGCTTCAAAAATAGAGCTTTTATTTTACGCAGTCCGAAAACATTCTTCATAAATTTATACATTTCTAAACATATTAATTTTCTTACCGTAAATAACAACAGAGATAATAAATTTTTAAACCATTTTCTTACTTCGATGTCAATGGAAAGTGGAACAGTTCAATGCAGCAGATAGCTTTTGACAGAGGACTACTTTTGCATAATGATGATTCTGTTCATTTATAAATACGCGATTTTATGATCATAAATATAGATCAGGAGAACTTGAAATGAGCAAATATATCTCGCTGGTAATTTTTGTTTTCCTGCTTTCCTTTCAGTTGTCATTGGCTCAAAGAACCGTTGTTTACGGAAAGATTACAGAAATAAAGAGCGGTATTCCAATTCCTTATGCAACCATTGTTTTCAAAGGAACCTATATTGGAACAATGTCTGATCTGAATGGTAATTTTAACCTAAGCACTCTGACTCCAACAACCTTTATTGAAGTCTCTTCTATTGGCTATAAAAAAATAGAAGTCCCTGTCAAAATAAAACAGACAGAAAAGTTGGATATTACGCTGGAGGAGGACATGATCATGACAGGAGAAGTAGTCGTCCGGCCCGGAGAGAACCCTGCTATCCCTATCTTAAGAAAAATTATTGAACATAAAAAGGAGAACAATCCGGCTAATTTCCCTTCATGGCGCAGCAAACTATATTCGAAAACTGAAGTCGATCTCAAAAACATTGACAAATCACTCAGAACAAAGAAATTACTAAAATCTTTTGACTTTGTTTTTGATTACATTGACTCTCTTAAAACCGAAGGGAAAGCGTTTTTGCCAGTTTTCTTTTCTGAAACATTTTCCAATTATTTTCATGAAAACGGAACAACTAAAGATCGTGAAGAAATAATTGCCAACAAAGCCTCCGGAATGACCTCCAACATGATTTCAAAATTTACAGGAAAGGTTTATGAAGGATTAAGCCCTTATGATAACTATCTAATGATCAGAGATGTTGGATTGGTTTCACCAATAAATACCCTTGGACTGCAGTTCTATAAATATTACCTGATTGACAGCACATTTAAAGAAGGTAAAAAATATTATGAACTTTCCTTTAAGCCCAAATCATTGCAAAGTCCAACTTTTAAAGGTAAACTATGGGTTGACGCCAATAGCTATGCGCTCACTAAAATTGACATGCAACTTTCGGAAAAAGCCAATATCAACTTTGTTAATAATTTCAAATATGCCGTTGAATACGATTTTATTGATGGAAAGTGGACCCCAAAAAATGAAATTATCGTTTTGGACGTGGATATTCAAAAAGATCAGAAATCTAAGAGGATAGGAGTCATAGGTCGTAAGGCAAACTTTTATCAGGATTTCAGTTTTGGAGAACCAAAAGGGATTAAGCTGGAAGCCAATGAACGAATCTCTGTTCATGAGGATGCCATGGACAAAGATGAAAAATTCTGGGAAAACTCCAGGCCGATAGAACTTCAGAAAAGGGAGCTTGGAATATACAAAATGGTCGATTCCATCAAGCATGTTCCCCTTTACAAAACTACAGCAGAATATATTTACATGTTCTATTACGGTTATCGTGATTTGGGAAAGATAGAACTTGGACAGTATTATTCCTTTTACTCGAATAATCCTGTTGAAGGTAACAGATTTAAATTAGGTGCGCGAACCACGATGAAATTCAACAAAAATTTAAGGTTAAATGGGTATGTGGCCTATGGTTCCAAAGATCTGGAATATAAATACAATGGGGGTTTCGAGTATTACTTCTCAAAAAAACCAAAAGATTATCTTGCGGTTCAATACAAACATGACTATGAGATATTTGGGAAGAGTAAGAATGCATTCATGATTGACAATATTTTAAATGTTTTGCTAAATAAGGTTCCTTATAACAAATTGAACCTCGTCGACAGGTTGTCTATAAATTACGAAAAAGAATGGGTGGCTGGTTTAACAAATACCTTTTCTTATGACAGAATGAAGTTTTATACGGCTCCATATGTAAAATTTGAAACTCCTTCCGGAAATTTGATTCCATCTATAGGAGCAACAGAGTTTAGTTTAAATACCCGCTACGCCCCAAATGAATATTATATTCAGGATGGATTCGAACGATCAAAATTTGAAAATTCAAAACCCATTTTTAATTTTACGCTGTCGGCTGGAATTAAAGGGTTTATGGGTGGAGCGTATGACTATTACAAAATGGAAGCGCAGATTAATCAAAAAATAATGCTTAATCCGTTTGGGTTTTTATACTATACGATACAGGCAGGAAAAATCTGGGGTGACGTTCCTTTCCCTCTTATGAAAATTCATGAAGGAAATGATACTTATGCTTATGACTTTTACTCATTTAATATGATGAATATGCAGGAATTTGTCAGCGATACATATCTATCATTATCACTAGAACATCATTTTCAAGGTTACTTTTTAAATAAAATACCACTTTTCCGCAGGCTAAAATGGAGAGAACTGGCAGGAGTACGCTCCGTCATAGGCAATTATGACCCTTCGAAACATACTGAAATGCTCTTCCCTGTTGGCATGAAAAGCCTGCAAAATAATCCTTATACTGAATTCTCTGCAGGGCTTGAAAACATTTTTAAAGTCTTTAAAATTGTAGGGGTCTGGAGGTACAATGAATTGGATAACTCCGGGTCGAAATTTGGCGTTGTCGGCACTTTGCAATTGATACTATAGACTAATCAACTAAAAAAATTTCCCGATTCCTGAACCTCTCTAATGTCAAATCATTTAGTCCATTCATATCAACAATAATGCAAATAAATCATCTTGGGGAAATCACTGCAATTCTAACTGCCATATGCTGGACTGTTTCAGCTTTAACCTTTTCAGTTGCAACCAGACGAGCCGGCTCACTGACTGTTAACCTGTTCAGACTTTTGTTTGCAATGGTTATGTATATGTTATGGTCGAAAATTATGCGTGGTATGTGGCTTCCTTCAGATGCAACTCCTGAATCATGGAAATGGCTCTCTGTCTCGGGCCTAATTGGTTTTGTTTTAGGTGATTATTTTCTGTTTTCCTCATACTCCTTCCAGTCGGCAAAAGTATCTATGC
>JANYJT010000236.1 GCA_025358395.1 Bacteroidia bacterium | reverse complement strand
CTTCTCACCCAGGTATTTAGTGCTCATTGCTGTACATTCGGTGTGCCATCCGGGGAAACCGGAACCCCAGGGAGATGGCCAGCGCATGATATGTTCAGGAAGGGCATTTTTCCATAAGGCGAAATCAAGGCCGGATTTCTTCTCATTTTGACCATCCAGATCACGCGTGTTGGTATATAGATCTTCTATTTTCCGGCCGGATAATATGCCGTAAGGATATTTTTTAGCGTAAGCTTCCACATCAAAATAAACGGATCCATTTACTTCATAAGCAAAGCCTGATTCGATCATCTTTTTCACCGCTTCAATTTGTTCGATGATATGACCGGAAGCTGTGGGTTCAATACTGGGAGGAAGCACATTAAGCTGCGCCATATTTTTTCGGTAGCTGTTGGTATACATTTGAACTATCTCCATCGGCTCCAGCTCTTCCACTTTGGCTTTTTTGGCAATTTTATCTTCCCCTTCATCTGCATCATTGACTAAATGACCAACGTCGGTAATATTGCGGACATACCGAACTTTGTACCCGATATGCAATAAATAGCGGAAGAGCAGATCAAATGTTATCGCAGGTCGCGCATGACCCAGATGAGCATTTCCGTAAACTGTTGGTCCGCAGACATACATCCCGACGTGATCCTTGTGGATGGGGACAAAAAGCTCTTTCTTGCGGGTCAGGGTATTGTAGAGGATTAACTTTTCCATGGTCATTTCTTGTATGGGTCTGTCGGCAAAATTAAAAAAAAAAGGATGAAGGGCTAAATTAATGATTTGAGCTTTCTTATATTTGAATTCTAATTAACATCAATAGGACCATTATGAAACAAATACTTATAAAATCACTTGTGATTGCAGCGGTGATATCCATTTCTTCCTGCTCTTTCTCCCAAAATAAACCGGCGCCAGAAGGTCCGATGATCCTGATTAAAACAAAGTATGGAGACATGAAAGTGGTGCTGTACAATCAAACTCCATTGCACAGGGACAATTTCCTGAAATTAACCAAAGAAAAAGTCTTTGACAGCCTGATCTTTCACCGGGTGATCAAAGGATTTATGGTTCAAGGCGGAGATCCAAATTCCAAACGTGCCACCAAAGACCAGGTTTTGGGTGATGGAGATCTGAATTACACGGTGCCTGCTGAAATCATTCCCGGAATTATCCACAAGAAAGGGGTAATCGCAGCAGCCAGAAATGGAGACGAAGAAAATCCGGAACGACGCTCCTCTGCCACGCAATTCTACCTGGCACAGGGGAAAGTATATAAATTGGATGAGGTTCCTTCCATTGAACAGAAAATGAACAGCAGGGCCTCAGAGGCACTTTTTCTGAAGATGAAATCAGAAAAAATAGATACACTGATGTTATTCCAGATGGCACGAAACAAGGAAGGCTACGATAAACTTCTCGAAAAACTGAAGCAACAAGCAATCAATCAGGTAGACAAAAACCCAGTCAGGCTAACCGGACAGCAAATTGAAACTTATACCACGCTAGGCGGAATTCCGCATCTGGATGGAGCCTACACCGTATTTGGAGAAGTCCTGGATGGCCTGGCAGTCATAGACTCAATAGCAGCCCAACCTACCGGGAAAGGCGACCGTCCGATTGAAAATATCAGGATGACCGTTGAGGTAATTAAGGAGTAACCTCCTTCACTTTAAACCCTACTTTGCGAAGATCCTCGTAAAAAAATGGGTATGATTTAGTCACCACCATGGCATCTTCGATTTCAACGGAACCAGTGAACATGGCTACCGGGGCAAAAGCCATGGCCATTCTGTGGTCGTCGTAAGTGGCCACGGCCAATTTTTCAGGAATAAGGGCTGCATTTATCTTACCATCCCAAGTCAACTCACCTTCAACGGGTTCAGTAAGCAAAGCTCCCAATTTGGCGCACTCGTTTTTCAAGGCCGCAATACGGTCTGTCTCCTTTATCTTAAGGGTTTTCAGTCCGGTAAAATGAAAAGGCAGCTTTTTACCTATGGCCAATACCACAAATGTTTGGGCAATATCCGGGTTCGCGATAAAATTTAAGCAGAGCTTTTTCAATTCAGGAGGCTTATTCCTGGTAAGTCTGACAGAATCACCTTCCTGCCGGGATTTTATCCCAAAATATGTTTCAAACCAGTCAGATTGAATGGCATCTCCCTGCAGACTTTTCAAATAGAGTCCCTTCAGGTACAAATCACACCGATCGGAAAGTGCGGCCATGGCATACCAGTATGAAGCGCCCGACCAGTCTGCCTCAACGGTATATGGAATTGGTTTGTAATTTTGTTGTGCAATATTGATTTCATTTCCATTCCACTGGTATTTGATGCCAAATGTCTTCATCAGTTGCAGGGTCATATCGATGTATGAACGGGAAGTTATACTGTTCAATAGCCTAATTGTCAATCCATCCTGTACTGTCGGGGCAATCATCAGCAAAGCAGAAATATATTGGCTGCTGATACTGCCATCGAGCTCCAGCAAGCCACCTCTGAGTGCTGTACCGGTAATTTTCAAGGGAGGAAATCCCTCTGAACCGGAATATTCAATCTGTGCGCCAAGTTTTCTGAGGGCGTCGACCAATATTTTGACAGGTCGTTGCTGCATTCTTTCGGATCCGGTAAGATGCCACTCTCCAACGATTTTTGAAAGATAGGCCGTTAGAAATCTCATGGCGGTTCCGGCATGACCAATGTCAAACCGGTTTGAATTCGATTCAAGTACCTGGTTCATTACCAGTGAATCATCACAATCAGATATCTTTTTTACAGGATAGGAGGAATAACTCAATGCGTTAAGGATCAAGACTCTATTGCTGATGCTTTTAGAAGAAGGCAATTCAATCTCCCCAACGATATCTAAATTCGGTTTGGTCAGAATGATATTCATGGCTCACATATTGTTTAACTCTCTGAAATAATCGAGGGCTTCAAAGATCTGACCTTTCTCGCAATTTTTGTTGATTTGCACCTCTCCGGCTGAACAAATAAGAGTGAAATTGATCCGTTTACCTTCATTCTTTTTGTCGTGACCCATTAACTCATACAAGGTTTCGTATGCATCGGTTGTAATCCGGTAATTACCGTAAATGGATGTCAACCATTTTGACAAATGATGCATGTTGCCATCAGGAAAACCGCAAACCAGATGAGAGAGATAAAGCTCTGTAATCATCCCGAAAGCCACAGCGTGACCATGAAGCAACGGCCTACCCTGACTTAGCGAAAGACTTTCAAAAGCGTGGCCAATGGTATGGCCAAAATTGAGGGCCTTCCGAATGCCTTTTTCATGCGGATCCTTTTCCACAAAATGGTTCTTGATCAAAACCGAATGCGAAATCATACCTTTCAAAATTTGGTAATCAGGATTCTGAAGGTCAAATTTGCGAAGTTCTGACAGATGATCCTGGGAATGTATCAGGCCGTGTTTGATCATCTCAGCATACCCGGAAATTAAATTTTCATGGTCAATCGTCCTAAGAAAACGAGTATCGATGATGACTTGAACAGGGTGATTTATCACCCCTATTTCATTCTTTAAACCATTGAAATTAAAACCCGTTTTACCTCCAACTGAAGCGTCAACCTGGGCCAGAAGAGTCGTCGGAATATTGATAAACTGGAGCCCTCTTTTAAATGTCGAAGCCGCGAAGCTGCCCAAATCGGTGACCATGCCTCCGCCCAGATTCACGACCAATGATTTCCTGTCGGCTCCGTTCTGACTTAAAAAATGCCAGATAAGTTCTACTGTTGACAAAATTTTATTCTCTTCCCCGGCAGGAATTACAATTTTCTTAAATTTTTCAATGCCCGGCATATCACACATCAGTGGCAGACAA
>JANYJT010000197.1 GCA_025358395.1 Bacteroidia bacterium | reverse complement strand
TCTCTTCTCCGCAGACAAAAGCGCCAGCGCCTTCGCAGACCTCGACTTCAAATGCGTGGCCGCTATCCAGAATACTCTGGCCCAGATAGCCGCGTGTTTGCAGGATGTCGATCGCCTGGCGGATGCGTAAAACCGCCAGCGGGTACTCGTGGCGGATGTATAGCCGGCCATCGTGGGCTCCGGTGGCGATGGCGGCGATCAGCATGCCTTCCAGGACGCGGTACGGGTAGGACTCAAGGATCATGCGGTCCATGAACGCCCCGGGGTCTCCCTCGTCGCCGTTGACGATGACGAACTTGCGCTCACCCGGCGAGTCATGCATGAATTTCCATTTGCGGCCGGTGGGAAACCCGGCCCCGCCCCGGCCACGCAGCCCGGATTGGGTCACCTGGTCGATGATGGCGGTTGGGGTGGTCTTGTTGTCGATGATCGTCCGCAGGGCGGTGAAGCCGCCGTGGGCGATGTATTCATCGATGTCCAAGGGGTCGAGATGGCCACAATATTCGGTGGCGATGCGAACTTGGCCGCCGAGGAAGTTGCAGATGGGGGCATCCTGCATGTCGGCGCGATGACGCGATGGATCATCCACCTGATCGCCCAGCAACAGGCGGTCGATTGAGTCACAGAGACCGCCCCGAATGCGCGTGAGCAATCCGCCGGCTGGGAAGTGTCGGCGGACGATCTGCTCGGCGGCGTCGGCCGACACGCGCGTATAGAGGATGGAGGGGGCGTGCTCGTCTTGGCCGGGACGAACGATTTCCACCATCGGCGTTTGGTGACACATTCCCACGCAGCCGACTGGCTTGACCACGGCGTTGGCCCCCAATCGGCGCACAGCCCGTTCCAGGGCGGTGCGTACGGCTTGGCTGCCTCCGGCGATGCAGCACGAGCCGACACCGACGCGGATCTCCGCCTGAAAATCTGAAGCGTGCTGATGCGTCAACGCATCAGCCTGATTGTTGGCCAGCGGCAGGAAGGTTGCCTCTTGGAGCATGTTGCCGACCTCATCGGGGGTGACGTGCCCGAGGGTCGTCGAATCCACTTGGAGCACGGGAGCGAGTGTGCAGCAGCCGAGACAGCCGACGCGTTCTACGGTGAACTCGCCGGTGGCGTCGGTATCCTGGCCGGTCTCCAAGTGCAGATGCCGCGTGATGGCTTCCTGCACTAGCTCGGAGCCTTTGACGTGGCAGGCGGTGCCGTGGCAGATACGAACAATGTGCCGACCGGCCGGCTTGTGGCGAAATTGCGCGAAAAACGAACTGACCCCCTCCATCGCCCCAGGGGAGATTTCTGTGATTTGGCACACATGGCGCAATGCCGATTCCGGGAGGTAGTGATAGTGCTTCTGAATGGCCTGCAGAATGGGAATCAGCGCATGGGGAGCCTGCCCGAGCCGGGCGACGATCGCTTCCACGGGGCTCAGATCAACGGCGGGGGGGGGATTGGACTGAACATCATCCATTTCTGCCGCGCACAACCTACCACAGAAGAGTTACGGTATGAAGTGGGGAGAAGTGCGAAGAGAAGAGTTCTTAACCGCCCAGCGGGGATTATGCGGTCTCGGCATTTTGATTGTCCTTGTCGCTGGCTTATATTGTGCGGGTGTTGTGTGGGTGAAAAAGCACCCGACGACCGCTTACTTTCGGGAATATGAAACTGCATTACTATCCAGAAACCGACTCTCTATATTGATCTGAACGATCGGCCCAGCTCGGATTCAAGAGAAGTGGCTTCCGGGATCGTTGCTGACTTTGATGCCGCGGGCGCTTTGGTTGGCATTGACATTGACGGAATTCTTCCGGTGGCTGGCGATACCCATGCCATGCGCTGGCGGGTCGGGCACAACACGGTGGGTGACGGCCCTCTGTAATGTAGAATCACACGAGCCCGCGCTACAATCTCGCCCCGCGCCAGCAAGCTCTCGTCCTCGTCTGGGGAAACGGCACTGCCACCTCATAGCCCGGAACAAACATCGCTGGATTTTCTATTTAACGTGACGTGGCTGTGGCGTGGCACTTGGCATCAAGCCGTAATCAGGCTACCTTAACGCCCATAGATTAAAAATTTAACACGGTTTAATTGATCCATGAGCAAAGAAAATTCACGCATGATGGTGGTTGTTGGTGGAGCCGGTGGCCTCGGCCATCTGCTGGCTGCTGGACACCGAGCAAAGCTGGGTGACGGGCTATAGTTCATCGGCATTGATGGCGGCCAGGGACACCTTCAAACGCGGAGTTAAAGCGAATGCCGACAGCAAAATCCTCAAAATCTTCCGCGCCGACTGACACACTGCGGCTGGGGCTTTGCTGCCAGTTTTTTGAACAGCCGATTAAATTTCACGTCACCACCGCCACCGCCATGCAGCGTTTGCCCCGGCGCGAACAACTGGCGCATCTCGCCGAACTATGCACCGGGAATGCCCAAGCACTGCTCGCGGCCCTGCAATTTTGCGCAGCTCACCACATTGGTTCGTTTCGCATTCTCACGCCGATCATGCCCGTCAAGACGCACCCGACCGTGGGCTATCGCGTGGAGGAACTGCCGGACGCTGATAAGATTGTGGGGCAGTTCCGCCGCTGCGGTGAATTCGCCCGCGCTCAAGACATTCGCACTGGTTTTCATCCCGACCAATTTGTCGTGCTCAATTCGCCGGACGCGGATATCGTCGCGCGCTCGGTCGCAGACCTTGAATCCCAGGCGGAGATTGCGGAATGGACGAATGCCGACACGGTCAACATTCACGGCGGCGGCGGCTATGGCGACAAGCCGGCGGCGTTGGAGCGATTTCGGCGCAACCTCAATTTGCTCTCGCCCCGCGCCCGCGCCCGCCTGACCGTGGAGAACGACGACAAAACTTTCACCCCTGCCGATTTGTTGCCGCTCTGCCGCAGCGAAGGCGTGCCGTTGGTTTATGACGCGCACCATCATCGCTGCTTGCCCGACGACTTGACGGTCGAGCAAGCCACCGAAGCAGCGCGCAAGACTTGGAATCGCGAGCCACTCTTTCATATTTCCAGCCCGCTGGAAGGCTGGGACGGACCCAAGCCGCAGCGGCATCACGACTACATTGATCCCAAAGATTTTCCCGCCGCCTGGCGCGGTTGGGCGCTCACCGTCGAAGTGGAAGCTAAAGCCAAGGAACTGGCAGTGGCAAAACTTCAAGCATGCAAAGCGTGAATGACATGGGGACGTGCGAATGACACGCGAACGTGCGAATGACGCGGTGGCGTAACTAACGGTATTGGCTGCCTTCAGGTAGCAGTTTAATCATTCTGCAGCAATTCCGCGCCTTTGTTTGATTAGCCTTGGCCCGCTGAGGATATTGGTCAACTCCCAGAAGGGGTGGTGTGCCAAAGCCGAACGGTGACGCGGACCTGTGTATCGCTGGACGTAGAGGGGCGACAACTCCCCTGACCGGGCGCCAGCCCCATCAGGCCAAAGTGCCCAACCCAATGGTGTAACCATCATGTCGGGAACATCGAGTCTATTCATATCAGATTTGTCCATGCATAACGCGCGGCATGTCATGGACTCAAGCCTGCGGAATGTCTATTCTGCTGATTCAACCAAACACTCAACATCAGGAGATCGATCATGGACCAGGCGCAGACAGTCATCATCACCGGCGGTTCGCAGGGAATCGGCTATGGCATCGCTACCTGTTTTGCCCGAATGGGTGCGAATCTGGTCATTGCGGACCTCAACGGCGAGCAAGCCGTCAAGGCGGCCGATCAACTCAAAGCCGCCGGAGCTTCCGACGCGATGGGCATCGCCTGCGACGTCGCCAGCCGGGCTCAAGTCGAGGCGATGGTTGCGGCCGCGGTCGAGCGATTCGGCGGCATCGATGTGCTAGTTAATAACGCGGGCATTTGCCCTTTCATTGATGTGATGGAGATGACTCCGCAGGTGTGGCAGAAGACCCTGGATATCAACTTGACCGGTGCGTTCCACTGCACCCAGGCCGCCGCCAAACACATGATCCAGCGCGGGCTGGGGGGACGGGTGATTTTTATCACCTCGCTGGCTGAAAATGTGACCGGTCCCCAGCAAGTTGATTACGGGGCTTCAAAGGCCGGCATGCGAATGACCATGGTTGGATTCGCAACCGCCTTGGGCAAGCACGGCATTACCTGCAACGCCATCGCTCCAGGTATGATCCTGACGCCGATGACGGCGTTTCACTGGGAAAAGCCCGATAACGCCGCCTTTCTCAAGCAGCGCGTGCCGGTCGGCCGGATCGGTACCCCCCAAGACATCGGCAACGTGGCCGTGTTCCTGGCTTCGCCTCAGGCGTCGTATGTGAGTGGTATCACCGTTCGCGTGGACGGCGGCCACCAGGCATGTTGCGTGTAGAAAACTGAACAGGATCGTGTTGGCAGCAGGTGCCGGCGCAGGAGTATAAACACGAGCATTGATCTCACAGAAACGCTGGGGCAAGGATCAGGACATTGCCAACGCCATTGCCTTCCTGGCCAGCGACCTGACGGCTTATATCACCGGAGTCTATCTGCCGGTCTTCGGCGGCAATGTGCTGCCCGCCATCTAATTCTACTAGGAGCGAGGCTTCCATGACTTCGCCAGGTTAATCACCCCTTATTGGGCCGAACTGGTTGACCGCGTCAAGCAGCGCGGCGGCTACGCCTTTTTGCACAG
>JANYJT010000227.1 GCA_025358395.1 Bacteroidia bacterium | reverse complement strand
ATTCGCTTACTTGTTACGGCTAGATGACTCTCTGATAATCAGTTCAGTAGGAAGCACAAGTGTCGTGAAAGATTTTTCCTGGTTCTCAATCTGTTTCAAAATCAGCTCAGCCGCTTTTTGTCCCATGAGGAATGCCGGTTGTGCAATGGTCGAGATGGATGGGGAAACCACCTTGGAAAATGGTTCGTTGCTAAAGCCTACGATTCCAATGTCTTCCGGAATTCTGAATCCTTTATCGCGGAGGTAGATCATCGTGCTGAGAGCAGTGGTGTCGTTGCCGCAGAAGATGGCATCAGGTGGTTGCGGCAGACTCATAAGCTGTTGAATGGCTTCTTTGCCGTCTTCACTGGTAAGTTTATTGGTAATAACCATGGACTCGTCAAACGAAAGACCATTTTTACTGAGCGCTTCCATGTATCCGGATTTCCGGTCACGGTAAGTCATCAGATTCTGCGGACCTGCCATATGGCCGATCCTTTTGTAGCCCTGGTCTATCAGGTGCTGGGTAACCCGGAAACCAACCATAAAATCATCCACCACAATTTTATTGGTTTCAATTTCCGGCACTGCCCTGTCGAAAAAAACCAGCGGGATATTTTTCTTCGTGAACATTTTCAGGTGTTCAAAAGTGGTGCTTTCCATGGCGATGGAGATAATGAGTCCGTCAACGCGGTTGGCAAACATCGAATGAACGATGGCTATTTCCTTGTTAACAAGGTCATTAGATTGAGAAATCACTACCGTATAACCAGCTTTGAAGGCTACTTCTTCGGCCCCGCTGATCACAGACGCGAAGAAATGTCTGTTGATCAAAGGCACTACGATGCCAATGGTGTTGGATTTTTTATTGCGGAGATTGGAGGCAAGGGTATTCGGCCTGTAACCCATTGTTTCTGCCATCAAGAGAATTTTCTCCCTGGTCTTGAAGCTGATCCGCGGATTATTTTGCAAGGCCCGTGAAACCGTAGAGGCAGAGATTTTCAATTCTCTGGCGATGTCGTGAATAGTTGGTTCTGATTTTTTATGCATGATCCCTTGCGCAATTGATTACAAAGATGTGAAAAAAATCTATTTTTAACTTGAAATTGCAAAATAAAATGCAATCGATTGCACAAATTCAAATTAGTAGCTATATTTGTCCCGGCCACACAAATTTCCGCAGACCGAATTATAAGTAAAAATCTTTAAAATTGACCTATCATGACTATCAGATTCGAAGAACGATTTGCTTCCCATCCTGCTGATGCAAAGCATTATGACACCCAAAAACTCAGAGAACATTTTCTGATTGAAACCATAATGGAACCGGATACCATTAACCTGGTTTATTCCCATTACGACCGTTACATTGCCGGTGGAGCAGTACCCGTCAACGAACCACTTGAACTTACTACCATTGAACCGCTGAAGGCACCCTTTTTCTGCTTCCGCCGGGAACTTGGAATTATTAATATTGGTGGCAAAGGAACAGTTACGGTCGACGAAAAGGTCTATTCAGTCGATTTCAAGGAAGCGCTCTATATCGGAAAGGGATCTGAAAAAATCGTTTTCAACTCTGAAAGCAAGGATCAACCTGCCCGTTTCTACCTGAATTCAACACCTGCACATAAGGAACTTCCATCCCGCCATATTACCATGAAGGATGCAAACGTTCTTAAGATGGGATCACAGCTTACTTCTAACGAAAGACAAATCAATCAGTTGCTTATAAGTAAGGTGATTGAAACCTGCCAACTGCAGATGGGTATGACTGAACTTCAACCTGGAAGTGTCTGGAACACCATGCCTGCCCATACCCACAGCCGCAGAATGGAAGTTTATTTCTATTTCAATGTACCCGATGGTCAGGCAGTTTGTCATTTCATGGGACAACCACAGGAGACACGCCATATCTGGATGACCAACGAGCAGGCCGTAATTTCACCCAACTGGTCGATCCATTCAGCCGCCGGCACCAGCAATTATATCTTTATCTGGGGAATGGCTGGTGAGAACCTTGATTATGCTGATATGGACATCGTTCAGCCCAACCAGTTGAGGTAATCCGCCTGGAAATATTAAAACAATACTTAAAACAAATAAATATGAATGACCTTTTTGATTTAACAGGCAAAGTAGCCCTGATTACGGGTGGGACCCATGGAATCGGTATGGCCATCGCCAAAACGCTCGGTGCCGCAGGTGCCAAAATTTGCGTCAACGATTTGTCTGACGAAAAACTGGAATCCTGCAAAGTGGAATATGCCAAAGTTGGACTCGACGTCTTTACGCTCAACTTCGATGTGACCAACGAAGAAGCTGTAGATAAAGGAATTTCAATCATCGAAAAGGAAGTTGGACCAGTTGATATCCTGGTTAACAATGCCGGTATCATCAAACGTATTCCGATTCTGAACATGGCCATCAGCGACTTCAAGCAGGTCATCGATATCGACCTGGTTGCTCCGCTGATCATCGCCAAACGCGTGGCACCCGGCATGATCGCCCGCCGCAGCGGCAAAATCATCAACATGTGCTCCATGATGAGCGTCTATGGCCGAAACTCAGTTTCGGCTTATGCCTCAGCCAAGGGTGGACTCAAACTTTTAACGGCCAACATGTGCTGCGAGTGGGCCAAATATAATGTCCAGATCAACGGGATAGGTCCGGGTTATATCGCAACTTCCCAAACCGCCGAGATCCGTCTGGGTGGACATCCATTCAACGATCTGGTTATGACACGCACACCCGCCGGTCGATGGGGTGAGCCGGAAGATGTTGGCAATGCCGCACTCTTCCTCGCTTCAAAGGCTGCAGATTTTGTCAATGGCCATATCCTCTATGTGGATGGCGGTATTTTGGCTAATTTTGGTTACGTAAAAGGCGAAAACGAAATCAACTAATCGACTTTTGAAATGGAAAAGGTAATCACATTCGGCGAAATCATGTTGCGTTTGGCAACACCCGGCTTCGAGCGGTTCGGTCAATCCGGCAACCTGAGCGCCACATTTGGGGGAGGCGAGGCCAATGTTGCCGTCTCACTGGCCAACTTTGGCATCGATGTTAAATTCATTACCCGGCTTCCTAAAAACGAAATCGCCGATGCCTGCATTCGCGAGTTGAGGGGATTCGGAGTCGACACGACAGGAATTATAAGGGGAGGCGACAGGATAGGAATATATTTCCTTGAAGCTGGCGCTGTCAGCCGTGCCAGTAAGGTCATCTACGACAGATCCGGTTCTTCCATTGCTGAGATAAAATCAGGAATGGTCGACTGGGACAAGGTTTTTCAGGGTGCCACCTGGTTTCATTGGACGGGTATCACTCCCGCTATCTCACAGGGTGCTGCGGATGTTTGCCTTGAGGCAATAAAAGCCGCTAACAGACTGGGAATAACCGTCTCTACCGACTTGAATTTCAGAAAAAATCTCTGGAAATATGGCAAACAGGCGCACGAAGTCATGCCTTTGCTGGTTGAAGGATGCGATGTCGTTTTGGGTAATGAGGAAGATGCCGAAATGGCCCTGCACATTCATCCCGATGGGGTAGATGTGACTTCCGGTCATGTGGATGCTGAGGCTTATCTATCAGTATCACAGAAAATTATGTCCCGTTTTCCGCGTTGTAAAAAAGTTATTACCACCCTCCGGGGATCTGTCAACGCCAACCACAATTCGTGGAGCGGCGTGCTGTACGACGGGAAAATGCTCTACAAGGCTCCAACCTATCAGATTACCCATATCGTCGACCGGGTCGGCGGTGGAGATTCTTTCATGGGCGGACTGATTTATGGCTTGCTGACCTACCGTGAAGACCTTCAATCGGCCCTGGATTTCGCGGTAGCGGCATCCTGCCTGAAGCATACTATCTATGGAGATTATAACAGGGTAACAGTTTCGGAAGTCGAGAAGCTGATGGGCGGAGACTCATCCGGCCGCGTTTCCCGCTAAATTTCCACATTTGCCCAATTAGCACATTAGCATATTAGCAAATTATTCTCATGGCTCGATTCAAAAGATTACACGTACTGAATACCCTCACCGGAACGGGCATCGTTCCACTCTATTACAACAAAGATGCCGACCTTGTGAAAAACATCGTCAAAGCCTGCTATGCCGGTGGAGCGAGGGTTTTTGAATTTACCAACAGGGGCGATTTTGCCCATGAAGTGTTCGCTGAAGTGAACAAATGGTGCGCAAAAGAGTGTCCTGAAATGGTGATGGGTGTTGGATCTGTCGTGGACGCCGCGACTGCAGCCCTCTACATCCAGCTTGGAGCGAATTTTATCGTCTCCCCAAGTCTGAATCCGGATATGGCCAAAGTCTGCAACCGCCGCAAGATCGCCTGGATGCCGGGATGCGGAACGCTTTCCGAAATCAACCTGGCCGAAGAGCTGGGCTGCGAAATCGTGAAGATCTTTCCTGGTAAGGAGGTCGGCGGACCCTCATTCGTAAAAGCCATTCTGGCGCCTTGTCCGTGGACGCTGATCATGCCTTCAGGAGGCGTTACCCCCGACCGGGAAAACCTCGAGGCTTGGTTTAAAGCGGGTGTGGCATGTGTTGGATTAGGTTCGCAACTCACTCCACCTGAGGTTATTGCCAGTGGGGACTTTGGTTTCATCGAACAAAAAGTAAGAGAAGCCATGGCCATCGTAAAAGAATTAAAGGCAAAAAATTAAAAATCCATCATTGGCCAAACTATACCTGATTCCTACCATTCTTGGCGAAACAGCTTTCGACAAGGTTCTGCCGACTGAGATTTTCAGAGTCGTCCGGACACTTCGCTATTTTGTTGTTGAGGATCTGCGTACTGCACGCCGGCATCTGAAGAAGATGGTGCCGGAGATCGTCATCGATGATTTAGATTTCAGAGAGCTGAATGAACATTCCAGGCAAATGGGACTGGAAACATTGCTGGATCCTATCAAACAGGGTTTTGACGTAGGTATCCTGTCTGAAGCCGGCTGTCCGGGTGTGGCCGATCCAGGCGCAGACCTGGTGAAGATTGCTCATGAAAAGGGGATTCAGGTAGTACCTTTGGTGGGTCCTTCCTCAATTTTGCTCGCCCTCATGGCTTCCGGCATGAGCGGACAGAATTTTGCTTTCATTGGATATCTTCCGGTCAAGCCAGCCGAGCGGACTGCCGCCATCCGGAACCTGGAGAGGAATTCGGCCCGAGACAATCAGACGCAGATTTTCATCGAAACACCCTACCGGAACTTCCATCTGCTAAATGACCTTCTGGCAACTTGTCAGGATCATACCCGGCTTTGCATTGCAGCCGATCTGACCATGGAAAGTGAATTCGTGGTGACGAAAACCATCGCAGCCTGGAAGAAATCTTTGCCGGATCTCAACAAACGTCCGTCCATTTTCCTACTTTCGTCCTCTGGATCAGGATTACAGAAAAAGTAAAGGGAAGTAAGGATGAAAATTACACTTCTGGGGACAGGTACCTCGCAAGGAATTCCGGTAATCGCTTGCAATTGTGAGGTTTGCCGTTCTACGGATGACCGGGATAAGCGGTTGAGATGCGCCATCCTGGTAGAGGAAAATGGAACCAGTCTGCTGGTGGATGCCGGACCGGATTTCAGGCAGCAGATGCTGAAACACCGGGTCACCAATCTCGATGCCGTCCTGCTTACCCATGAACATGCAGATCATATCTTCGGTCTGGACGATATTCGCAGCTTCAACTGGATCCGAAAATCCCCGATGGATATTTACTGCGAAAAAAGGGTAGCCGACAACCTGAAGACAATCTTTAATTATGCATTTGCCGAAATAAAGTACCCTGGAACGCCTCAGATGGATCTCGTGCCAATTGATGGAAAATCTTTTGAAATCGGGGGTATCAGAATTACACCCATCCGGCTTTACCATCATAAACTGCCTGTTTATGGATTCAGGTTCGGAAAATTTGCCTACCTGACAGACTTCAACCGAATCGAACCAGAGGAGTTGGAAAAGCTTCAGGGACTGGATACACTGGTTATTTGTGCCTTAAGAAAAACAACTCATATTTCCCATCTGAACCTGGAGCAGGCGCTTCAGATAGTGAAAAAGATTTCTTCGCGGATGACCTATCTGACACACATGAGCCATGACATGGGACTGCATGCTGAGTTGCTTGAAGAGTTGCCGAAAGGTGTTGAACCGGGTTACGACGGACTGCAGATTGTAATTTGAAAATGTGCGCCCGCATCGCTCCGGTGGATTTGCAATCCGCCGG
>JANYJT010000134.1 GCA_025358395.1 Bacteroidia bacterium | reverse complement strand
GCAAGCATTCCATCATTGGCCACAACAGATACGGCCCCCATGCCTGAATCAGTCATTTTAAGGAGTGCATCCAGCACTTTGCAATCAAGGTCTACCACAGGATTGACCTCAGATATGACACTCTTTACCTGAATGGTCATCAATCGGGTATGCTGAAAAAACTGATCGGTACCCAATTTGGTCAGATGATTGTCTCCCAGCTTTTTCATGATGCTCCAGGGGATTGTAATGTTGTGGGCACCAAGCAGCAGGGCATCCTTGATGTGTTCGGGGTATCTGACAGAGGAGAACATCACCTTTGCATCGTACTTGTATTCTTTGATCACATCGATGATCTGTTTGACAAGGCCCAGGGCATCATGGCCCTGATCCTGCATCCGACCAACCAGAACACAAACGTAATCGGCCCCTGCAGTGAGCGCCAGGTAAGCCTGCTGAATGTTGTAAACCAGGTGCACATTGACAAGAAAACCTTCTTCGTGCAATATTTTACACGCCTTGACACCCTCCAGGTTCACGGGAATCTTGAAAACAGTTTTTTTCTTGTCCAATCCCAGGGCAAGGAGTCGGTGAGCCTCTGAAACAATATCCTGATATGTTTCGCCAAGCGCCTCAATCATCAGGACAGGGACCATTTTTGACAATTTCACAATGGCACCATCGATATCGGAGATACCGTTTTTGTGCATAAATGTTGGCGTTGTCGTAACACCATCAATGATCCCCAGTTTCAGGGCTTCTTCAATTTCAGCCATGTTGGCCGAGTCAAGAAAAAATTCCATATATGATTTAGTATTAAAATTTTGGTCTGTATTTAACTTCAACCTGGTGCAATTCGATCAAAGGTTTTAAAAACTCCCTCACATCAGCAATGCACATCTGACTCGCAGCATCACACAAAGCACGGGTAGGATCAGGGTGAACCTCCAGGAATAATCCGTCAATTCCCGCGGCCACGCCGGCTCGCGCAAGAGTTGGTATAAACTCTCTTGAACCACCGGCAGGATCAGAACTTGGGATTCCATACTTACGGATCGAGTGGGTTACATCGAAAATCACCGGGTATCCCGTGGTGCGCAAATGATAAAAACTTCGAGGATCTACAATCAGATCGTTGTATCCGAAGGCATATCCCCGCTCTGTTACCATGATATTTGTATTCCCGGCTTGCTCAACTTTCCTGACCGGTTTGATCATATTTTCAGGGGCCAGAAACTGCGCATGCTTGAGGTTAATTACTTTACCTGTTTTGGCAGCCTCCACAACTAGCGTAGTCTGCATGACAAGATAGGCAGGTATCTGTAATACGTCTACGACTTCAGCGGCTGCGGCAATCTGATCCGGATAATGGATATCGGTAATCAGGGGAACTTTGAATTGTTCCTTGATCTTTTGAAGCATAGCCAGACCATTTTCCATCCCCGGGCCGGTATAAAAGTCGGCAGAACTGCGGTTGTCTTTCTGAAAAGAGGATTTAAAAATCAGTGGCAAATCAAGCTCCTGTGACAAACTAACCAAAAATTCGGCAGTCTCCATCATCGTCTTTTCGTCTTCAACAACGCAGGGCCCGGCAATGAGAAAAAGCTTGTTCGCGCCACATTCAATGTTTCCTACCTTAATTATCTTCTTCATTATGTGTTTTTTACATTTTCAATAACAGGCCACGAAGCTTGTCACGGGTGATAATCTTCTGCCAGTCCGGACCACAAACGTGGGCCCACATGAAGATAAGTGTAAGGGAGACATCTATCATTTTTTCAATTTCCTCCGGTGTGCGGTTCGCGTTAAAACCGACCGGAAGATCTATGTTGTTATTTTTCATCATGGCCCGGAACTCTTTTACTCCATCGGGATAAAATTCGTCAAGCTGATTGAAAACAATACAATTGCCTATTCCATGGTGAACCCCTGTTACACTGGCCAAACCATAAGAAAGCGCATGACAGGCACCAACCTCAGAATAAGTAAGGGAGAGTCCGCCAAGATAGGACGCAATCATCAGTTTCTCTTCATTCTCGGGTGTGCGGCTATCCCGGCTAAGAAATATTTCCCTGCATAAACGAAGAGACTCTGTACCCAGAGAATCGCCCATTACAGTTCTTCTGTGGCCATTAAGCGCCTCAATATTATGGATATAACAGTCCATTGCCGTATAAAAACGATGTGGATCCGGAACGGTCACGATTAATTCGGGATCGATCACCAACTGATCGGCAGGTGTAAAATTTCCCTTTATTCCCAACTTTTTAATTGGTCCGGTCAACACGGTTGTCATGGAGACCTCAGCCCCGGTTCCGGAAATTGTAGGCACAACAGTGCAATGGACACCTTTATTCTTGATCAGATCGAGTCCCTGGTATTGGGCCGATGAGCCTTCATTGGTAAACATGAGCCTGATGGCCTTGGCGTAATCCATGACACTGCCACCACCAATTCCAACTACCGAAACGGGCAATCCTTTTTCAAGACTTTTTACCTCAGCTACAATTTCATCAACTATCTTTGTTTTAGGCTCTTCTGCTATTTCAATGATTTTCAATATATCTTGTGTCTGCATTGGAATCCGGTTCATGAACTCTTTGCCCTCGAAATATTCGTCCAGGAGAAATAGTACATAAGAATCATTTTGAACTCTTAGCTCTTCCAGCACATCATTGAGCTGGTCAAAACTGTTTCTGCCATACAGCACACGCCCTACGGCCTTTAAATTTCTAAACATAGCTAAACTTATTTAAGTGCATTTTTGAGTGCTGACCTCATTTTAGACGTCAGCTGGTTTAACTCCTCATCACTCCAATTCACCATGATCTGCGTCATCATCAGACGTTGCATAATGGCGTCTGACTTAGGCACTTCCAACTTTCCATAATCAGGTGTGTTTGGCAACTTCATGACAGGAAGGTTGAAGATAGACTTCATCTCCTTCAAATGACCCCATTGGCGATGGTAATGGAAATTGTTGCGGTACCAGTATGAGGCACTCAACCCTTCCTTTTGAAACTCTTCGAAAGTTTTAACTGCCAAAGCGTTATCCGGTAAGAAGAAAGAAAGGAAAGTCGCTGAATCGCCGTCTTCATCAGGAACATTTCTCAGCTTAATTTCAGGAAACTCAAGAAGTACCTGCTTTAATATATATTGGTGCTTTTTCTGTTTTTCAATCATGTAGGGCAGTTTTCGAAGCTGAGCCAACACGACTGCCGCTCCCAGCTCTGAACCGCGGTAATTGTAACCCAGGATTGGATGTTGCTCAGCTCCTCTTGCATCTCCAATATGGTCATGACCATGATCGGAATATTTGTGGGCAAGTTCATACAGTTCTTCATCATTGGTGGCTACAGCTCCCCCCTCGCCGGCAGTGATAATCTTGTACCAATCGAAAGAAAAGGCAGACATCCTGCCGAAATTTCCCAGCATTTTGCCTTTGTAGCTTCCGCCGAGTGCGGGAGCTGCATCTTCCACCAGAATGAGGTTGTGCTTGTTGCAGACGGCCATGATTTCATCCATTTTGGCCATTGATCCAAAGACCTGAATCAACAACACTGCTTTGGTACGCGGCGTAATCACCTTTTCAATTCCTTCCGGACTTAAACACAAGGTATCATCTATTTCGGCAAATACAGGTATGGCACCTGCCAGCAGAACCGCCTCAATGGGGGCAATGAAACCATATGGCGGAACAATTACTTCATCACCATAGCCTATGCCACAGCATGCCAGCGATAAGGAGTCGGCCGCTGTACCACTTGCACAAAAATGAGTGTATTTGGCGCCAAGATAGTTACTGAACTCTTGTTCGAATATTTTGGCTTTAAAAATTCCATTTCTCTGATTATCATGATTATAGCGAAAAAGAACACCTGTTTCCAGAACATCCATTACCTCTTTTCGCTCTTCTTGTCCGAATAATTCGGTACCTGCCATAGTATAAATGTTAATATGAAATTCCTTTTTCTTTTGCAAGAATCATGCCAGGCCAACCTTTGCTCTCAATCAAAGTTAAAGGGACGATAGAGAAAAACAACTATTGCCCGGCAAAAAGCCTACAAAATTACAATAATTTTTCGAGTTGTATCGTTAATATTCATTAATTGAAGCAAACAGAAAAGGCAACCGACTGTATATCAATTGCCTTTCTTTTCGGTGCCCAGAACAAGACTCGAACTTGCACACCGTAACCGGCACCAGCCCCTCAAGCTGGCGTGTCTACCAATTTCACCATCTGGGCAGAACTTTTTAGCGTGTGCAAATGTATAAAAAAAAACAAAAATTTATCAACAGGGTTAAGAAAAAAGGAGCAATTGTTACCTGGAATATTCGCAACTGTATTTTATCTCCTCAACAATTAAATCCTGATTAACCTTAAAGAGAGTTATTTCAGTTTTAAGAACTTTGGGACTGTTAAAACTATCATACTGGAACTGACCTGTATTGATGGGAGCTTCCCGAAGCATCACCTTTTTTTGATAGGTTCTTAGCGTGCCTCCGCCGATCAGATTTTCTATGATCGTTGGTGCACCCATGACAGCCATCACTTCGGCAAAAGATTTTCCCTTGAAATTCCTGTTCAATTTTGATTCAATAGAACAGCTACACCATAAAACAGCGATAAAGAGGAATAAAGCGCTCTTCAAAAGAAAAATTTTCAGTTTATCCTTTCTGGCCAAATAGCTCATATATATATTTTTTGCAATCATTATTCGATCCGAAATTTAATGAGATTTGTGATAACAACTTCATTCAGGCAAAAAAATCAACAACCGGATTACTCGATTGACACAGACTGCACCAGGAATTCTGTGCGCCTGTTGGCACTTCGTCCTACTTCAGTGTTGTTATCACCTACCGGGGATGAAAATCCAGCACCCCTGCTTTTAATTCGGGATGGTTCAATCTTTCTTTTGATCAACTCCTGAGCTACTGCACCCGCACGTTTATCTGAGAGTTCCTGGTTATATTCTTTCGTTCCAACGTTGTCTGTGTGTCCAACTACTTCCATGACCACACCCGGATTCAATTTCATGAATTGGGCCATCTCATCCAGCTGATATTGAGATTCCGGTATCAAAAGCCACGAATTGGTTTCGAAGAATATGTTTTTCAAAGTAGTAACAGAACCTGCCAGGATAGGCTGCAACCTGATAACCATCTCTTTGGGATTCATTTTGTTGAATCCATTCAACAGGGAGATGTTTTCAGAGGCAAAAAGGTAACCTTTGCGGGAAATACTCACTCCATAATTAATTCCTGAAGGAAGGCAGACCAGAAAAGTTCCATCATTTTCAACAGTAGAAATTTTCCTAACCAGCCTGTTTGCCGACAAATCGGCAAGAATGACATCCGCATTTAACATCGTGCCTGTTCTGGCATCCAATATCTCTCCTTTCAGGTAGGAGACCGGATTTGGCCGCAATGGGCCGGACAGGTTAAAATAGAAAATATCCCTTCCTTTTACCGGATTGCGGTCAGATGTAAACCAGGCTCTTTCGCCGGAAATCTCCACCACAAGACCTTCTTCGTTCCGGTTTGTATTTATTGGATACCCAAGATTTATGGGTTCTCCAAATTTGCCATTCTCCATTTTGGTTAGGAATAGATCTGTTCCGCCGAGTCCGGGACGGCCATCTGATGCGAAATAGAGCGCTTTGCCATCGGCATGCAGGAAAGGTGATAGATCGTTGCCGGGAGTATTTAGTTCAGAAACATTAACCACCCTGCCAAACTGAGGGATTCCATCCGAAGAAACCGCGATCTTTTCGGCTCTCCAAATATCCATTTTCCCCTTTCCGCCAACCCTGCTGCTCACAAAATAAAGTGATTCGCCATCGGCGGAAAGAGCAGGCTGAGACTCCCATGCACCACTGTTGACGGGTTCGCCCATATTTACGGGAACAGTCCACTGTCCATTCTTGTTCATGGAAAAATACAGATCGCAGCTGCCTACCCCATCAGCTCTTCCGCATCCCGTGAAAATCAACCATTTGCCATCGGCGGAGAGTGTTTGGGCGCCTTCATTTTCGTCGGTATTCACAGGAAATCCAAGCGGAATGGCCTTACGCCAGCCGGTCGAATCCAGTTTCGATATGTAGAAATCTTCCTGAGGCTTCGAGATTTTTTGCCCCTTTTTATCTCTTATTTCCATCCTTGTAAATACCAGCTCATTGGCTTCGGCGTTCAGGGAGGGCCAGTATTCTTCTGCCTCCGTGTTGATTGAATCACCCGGATTCCCAGGTTGGAAATCTACCGGATGACCAACGGCTTCAACCGAGAAGGTGCAGGATGCCAACAAGAGTTGCTCTGCCGGATTAAGTGAATTCTTTAGATTTGAATAGTGCGTCATCCTGGTTAGGGCATCCGCATAGTCTGCTTTTTTGTAAAGTGCCTCAGCTAGAAATTTGAATCCAAAGGGATAGGAGTCACCTGAAAATGTCAGTCCCTTTTTAAGATGACCAATCTCCTCTTCAACCTTTCCAGATTCGTGGCTAAGATCTGCCAAAGCAAAATCAGCCATGTAAAAGGTATAATCCAACTTCAGAATTTCGTTCAACAGCAGACTGGATTTCAACGAATTACCCTGTTGCGAAAAGGTTAGAGCTTCCTGGTATATAGCCGCACACTTTTTATGAATTGATGTTGCATTCTGGGCCTCAAGTACTCCTGAAAGCACGAAAAATGACACGAATGCGAACAACAACTTCATGGTAATGGCCTCTTTTGTTATCGCTAAAAATACCAAATAAAAAACCGCCACGGTTGCCCGGGCGGTTCTTTTATGAAATTAGGTGCCTCTTTACAAACTGTTGATGGCATTGAGGTCGTCAAAAGCCACCTGTAGACGTGCAATCAAAGCTTCTTCCCCTTTTCTGACCCATACGCGCGGATCATAGAATTTCTTGTTGGGTTTATCGGCACCTTCCGGGTTACCGATCTGACCTTGCAGGTAATCGTGGTTTTTCGCTTCAAACTGACGGATACCATCCCAATAAGCCCATTGTGTGTCTGTATCGATGTTCATTTTAATCACACCGTAGCTGATGGCTTCGCGGATTTCTTCATGCGAAGAACCGGAACCTCCGTGGAAAACAAAATTGACAGGATGTTCGTCAGTCAAGCCCAATTTTGCCTTGATGTATTCCTGTGAATTTTTCAGGATGACAGGCATTAACTTAACGTTTCCCGGTTTGTAAACACCATGAACATTGCCAAAGGAGGCGGCAATGGTAAAGTTGGATGAAATTTTGCTCAACTCTTCGTAGGCATAGCAAACATCTGCCGGTTGCGTATATAGCAGGCTGTTGTCGATACCGCTGTTGTCGACGCCATCTTCTTCTCCTCCGGTAATTCCGAGCTCGATTTCGAGGGTCATGCCTAATTTGCTCATTCGCTCAAGGTAGCGTTTGCAGATTTCGATATTTTCAAGAAGTGGTTCTTCCGAAAGATCAAGCATATGAGAACTAAAAAGCGGTTTACCTGTCTGGGCGAAATGTTTTTCACTTTCGTCGAGGAGTCCGTCGATCCAAGGAAGTAATTTCTTGGCGGCATGGTCCGTGTGCAGAACCACACGTACTCCGTATGCTTCGGCCAATGTGTGGATGTGCCCGGCACCGGCTACTGCACCGAGTATACCGGCTTTCTGACCCTCCATTTTCAATCCTTTGCCGGCATTAAATATGGCGCCGCCATTGGAGAACTGGATCATTACCGGAGCATTGGCGATCACTGCTGCTTCCATGATTGCGTTCACAGATGATGAACCTACGACGTTGACGGCCGGAATCGCAAATCTGTTTGCTTTGGCAATTTTAAAAATGTATTGCAAGTCGGTTCCGGAAACTACGCCCGGCTTTACAACCTCAGCTATTCTGTTCATAATGATATGATTTAATTTGACGTTCACAAAGTTATGAATTCAAATTGATAAACGAATGATTGGAATATTAAGATTAAGTAAATAAATGGAAAGTTGAGAGTTGAGAGTTGGAAAATTGGAAGATGGGTGGGCAAGAAGATGGATGTGAGGGTGTGACGGTGGGACGGTGGGATTGCAGGGGCGGCCTTGTGTGGTTGTCTGATCAAAATAGCGTAAAGCGAAATTAGTAGAGCTTCCGGTAGATGCAATTGACGCTCAAGCACAAGGCACAGGGGTAATCACGGTAGCTGACCGCCTGGCCGACACCGATCACGCCGCTGATTGATTTCACCGGGTTCATCAGGGCAGACTCTGTGAGCGTGACGCCGCATGGAGCTGGAGGGAATAGGGAGAAAAGAAGGTGCTGGTCTGAGACATTCCAGTGGCAATACCCCGGACTATACCGATTGGTAATATTTTTACCGGAGGGTAACTCTTCCCGAATCAACTGTTGCATTCTGTCGCCTGCGGCTTCGGTAATAAAAACCCCCAACTGGTCAAATATATACCCTTTGGCAGGATCTTCCCCCTTCAGCAATTCGGCCGACTTCTGACTGATCGATTTTCCTGCAGTACAAATAAAAAACAACAGCTGTTCGGCATTTCTCAACTCTTTGCAGACCGTTTTTCCTACCAGGAATTCTTTCCCACCGGCATGGATACTTCCCTTTGATGGCTCGAGTTGAATCTCTTCAAATATCCTGAAACTGGCACGAATATCCTCCAGCTGAGAAGCGAATTCCAGCGCTTCCTCCAGATATTCGTCAAAAGGTTCAGGAAGCATTGATTCCGGAAAACCAAGGACTGCATGAAGAGCAGGCAAATCAATGGTCAGATCCTTGAAACTAAAATTGTACTCTTTGGAAATCATCTTTTTACAAGGATTTGACGACCTCCCACACCTTTCGGATGTGTTCGGGGGTGGTACCACAACAACCGCCAACTATATTGGCGCCTGCCTCAATTATTTCTATTACCCTTTCTGCCATATCGTCCGGAGACTCCGGAAAGGTAGTCTTGCCATCCACTAAACAAGGCATTCCGGCATTCGCGTGGACCAAAACGGGAATTTCGGCATTGACCGACCTGATCTCTTTGACCATGCCGATCATCTCTTCGATGCCATTGCCACAATTAGTACCGATCAGATCCGCACCGGCTTCAATAAGTACTTCGGTCATTTCGGCCGGAGAAATGCCCATCATGGTGCGGTATCCGCCACCAATTATTTTTTGGAAAGTCATGGTACAGAACACTTCGCAGGAGGTGTTCTCTTTGGCAGCTTTTACCGCGATCCTTGCCTCATCGAGATCGGTCATGGTTTCGATCATGATCGCGTCGGCGCCGCCGGCTTCAAGTGCCATGGATTGCTCTTTGAATGCTTCGTACAGTTCCTCTTCAGTCACCTCCTCCATCATAAGCAGTTTCCCGGTAGGGCCAACGGAACCGAGCACAAAACGGTCGGGACCAGCTGCCTTCCGGCTGATTTCGGCAGCTGCCCGGTTGAGTTCAAATACACGGTCCTCAAAGCCATATTTTTCCAGTTTGAAGCGGCTTCCCCCGAAACTATTGGTCTCCACCAGATCCGCTCCGGCAGAAATGTAGCTTTTGGCAATATCCAACACATCGTTTGGCCTGGTTATGTTCCACTCCTCCGGACATTCACCCGGTTTCAAT
>JANYJT010000120.1 GCA_025358395.1 Bacteroidia bacterium | reverse complement strand
GCTGAATACAACACCCGAAAGTGATCCCTCAGTTGGACCGGTTACTGTAGCCCCGGATAAGGTGTAGCTCATGGAGCTGACGGCACAATTGTCGGTTACATCCCAGGAGGTTCCAGGATGGGTATAGGTGCAAAGAGAGCCGTCTGCCTGCACTATTTTTGTGGAAAGATCATCCAGGGTAGGTCCCTGGGTATCTTCGATGGTAATGGTAGTATAACAGGTGGAAAAATTACCAGCCTCATCAGCAACAAATAATTTAATTGTTTGATCTCCAATATCTGAACAATCGAATTGCAAGAAATCATAATAACTTATGCCAAAGTCTCTTGAAATCTGAAAATTCTCAATTCCACAATTGTCATGGGATCCATCATCAACTGTAACAGGAAAAACTAGAATATGGCCGGTTTTATCAAGTTGAACAGTTACATATTTACAATTTGTCTTTGGACTTTCACCATCAAAAACAGTCACTGTAAAAGCACACGATTTACTATTTCCTGCTGCATCTGCGGCGGTCCAGGTAACCGTTGTGACTCCCTTGTTAAAAAGCCTGCCATTTAAGGTAGTCCCGGTACCCGAAGTGACACCGGATAGGGAGTAAGTCAACGATGTGACACCGACATTATCGCTGGCAGTCGGGTTCCACAAGTTTGTTGCATGGGTATAGGTGCAAATGCCGGAGGTGGTAGCAACGGTCTTGTTGCCTGTACAGGTGATCACAGGATTGACAATGTCGGCCGGAATCAGGTATGCCTCAAATGGTGCATTCTCCCGAGTTGCAAAAACTGCTGCGGTAAGGAAAAAATGCAGACAGAACAGGGTTAATTTTTGAACCTTGCGGGTATCCTTTCTACGGATGAGCGTCTTAAGGGTTGACTTCACTTTGTTGGATTTAGGTTTATTACACAAGCTGATATTTACGCAAAAGGCAATGGCAATGGCTGTTCCCGTTTTCGGGAAAGAAGATTGATAAATTAATTTGCAGAAAAAAGTATAGGTTAAAGCAGCCTTAAAATGAGCGGATAAAATGCAGCCATTTTAAGGCCAGGATAGATCACGGAATAGGTGATGTGAAACTTTAAAGTGGAGAATAAATCATTTTCAGGCAGGTTAAGTCAAGCAAAAGTGCTTTTCGGGGTAACAATGCCTTTTCAAGAAAGTTTAAAGAAGTGATTTCCCACTTTCAAAACATCCCCAATTGTAATTTTGATAAAATGTAAACAAGAGATCAGAATGATCGGACCATTATCGGAAAGCCTAAAGTCTTCCAGTTGGTGCGAAAAGCAAAGCAGAAATCAAATGAACAGACACTTTCCAGCATGCAAACAGCATACCTTACTGAAATGAATTATGAAAACTACCATTCCTTGCCGGATAAATATTTATGTTTAGATAGATAACTATCTGTATATAGTAATTTAGAGTGATTCTAATTATGATTTACTCCAGCGTCAACACCTTGAACTCCGTCCTTCGGTTAGCCTGATGCTCTGCCTGGGTGCATGGAACACCGTCAGAACATCTGTTGATCAGCATTGTTTCGCCATAGCCTTTGACGACAGGTCAGCGACCCGTCTCTATCCCAATTTTCGATATATTACATACGAATAGACAATCGGAACCACAATCAGAATGACCAACAACGGGATAAACACATATTCTATCTTTTCTACCACAAAATAGAGGGCCATCCCAACCAAACTCCCCCAGAACCAAAGTTTTCCGGCCATCTTGTGCGTGCGGGTCCAAACCTCGTCATTGTTAAGTGTCCATGGTACTTTGATGCCCACAAAATAGTTGGGTCGGATGTTACCTAAGTAGTTGCCTATCAGCATAAAAAGGAAGAAAATGGAGAGCGGCATCAATTTTTGAATTGAGTTGGAATTGTTGACAATCCCCCAAATCACTGATGCAGTGATCATTCCAAAGAAGATACCCAGGATCAACCGAAGTTTGTAGTAACTTCCTTCAAAAACATCATAATTGGCTTTGCGCGGATCAATTTTTGGCAACACCAGCATCAGCAAATAGAGTCCGACAGGCATGATGACATACACCCATCTCGAGCCATATCCGTTCGGATTTCCCTTGAGGTCAAAATGAACCGGGATGGATTCAGGAAGCAAATTCCAGTTCATAAACATGTAAATGACAGGGAGAACAGCAATTAGAATAAGTGCTAGCTCCTGGGTGATTTTTTCTCTTTTCATAGTTTTGATTGTAATACTATTGTTGTGTTAAATGCCCAATGGCGGTAAGTCATGATGAACTTGATCCGGAATCCCCCTATTGATGAAGGGATGCTAAATCAAGTTCATCATGATGCACAACACTATTTAGTTTGCTTTAAAATCCATTTGGCAACCTCGTCCATCACTACCGGCGAAAAAGTTTGCTCGATATCCGCATATTCGGAAGGAGCTCCTGTTTTGCACTCCTGGAACAAGTGGTTCAGTCCGGCGAATTCTTTCGTGGTAACTTGTTTATTCCCACCCTTCTTCAGCGCATTTTCAATTGCAGGAAGGTTAACTTTCGACGGGACCTGCAGGTCTTTATCTCCATTGACAGCCAATACCGGACATTTCACTTTTCCCAATACCATAGCCGGATCATACCGGATGAAATTTAACATCCAGGGGTTGGTGGTTCGATTTAGTTGCATGGTCACTATCTCATCTGTGGTCATGCCTCTGGGTTTGGCATCCTCCGGACTCTTTTTCAACTCCTCCGTCAGGAAATTTTCGAGATCACTCTTTAGCGTTTCATCATTATCCGATTTCAAAATAAGGTCAAATACCCTGGTGTTAATATCTTTGGACTGCTTGATATCCTTGTCATTTACTCCTGTAGCCCTGGCAATCAGTTCCTCCTGAAGTAAAAGTAATTTATCGCCACGGATTCCTGTCCCGGCCAACAATACAATAAAATCCACATCTTTGTTTCCGGCGGCTACCATAGGTGCAATAATCCCCCCTTCACTATGTCCGACAAGTCCGATTTTGGCGGGAATAATCTCTTTCCTTGTTTTCAGGTAGACCAGGGCACTCTTCGCATCCGTTGCGAAATCAGCGGTAATGGCATTCTTAAAGACTCCTTTGGATTGCCCGACTCCGCGGTCATCGTACCTCAATACGGCAATTCCCTGCTTTGTCAGGTAATCGGACAGCACCAGAAAAGGCTTGTGACCCATGATCTCCTCGTTCCTGTTCTGCGGACCGCTTCCCGTGATCAGGATGACAGCAGGATATTTTCCCTCCTTTTTAGGCAAAGTAAGCGTGCCTGACAGGGTAAAGTTCTCTTTGACATTCTGAAAGGTAACATCTTCCTCATAATACGGGTAAGGCTTAACTGGCTCCTGCGGATGCTTAACAACTTGCTTCTGAACCTCTTCCCTTGACAAATCCATGGGCAGTTCAAGCCCATTTTGTTTGAATATTCCGGTAATCGCATTTCCCTTCAATTCTCCTGAATACTCCATCTTCAGATTGGTAATCACAATGTTTAATTTCGAATTCTCGAAGGTTGTACTGGTAACAGGAATCCCCCTGGCGCCCTGGTCAGGACTGTCCATCGTGGCGCTGTAAACGGCTCCACTTTTGCTGATGTTGAAGACCAGCCTCAACTGAGTTCCATTCACCTTCAAAACCCCGTTCCACTGACCCGTAATGTCTTGTCCGAAAACGCCGGGGACAGCCAGTAACAGTGCCAAAATCATTGTTGCTTTTTTCATTTTTCTATAATTTATATAATGGATAGTTCTTTGTTTTAAAAGTACTTCAAGTACTTAGAGTTTGGAGTACTTAGAGTTGAAGTAGGGAGTCCCATTACTTTAAGTACTTGAAGTACTCCAAACTCTAAGTACTTTTCTTAAACTGCATCAGCCACACAACCACCCCATCAAATACCGTGGTATTAATGGAATACTTGATGTACTGTCCCTTACGGATACTCACAACCAAATCGGCTTGTTTCAGCAAATCCAGATGGTGTGAGATGCTTGGCTTGGTCATGCTGAACCGATCGGCAATCTCGCCGGCTGTCAGGTCTCCCTTGTTCAGCAACTCCAGAATCTCTCTGCGGGTTGGATCGTTCAATGCCTTGAAGAAAATATTCATTCGAGATAGATATTTAGGCAAATATCTAAATATTATTTGAAAAATCCAAATAATATTTTAAAAAAATGGAGTTTTTGGAGGATCGCCAATCCAATAATATCATTTCTTAATGGCAGGAATTTCAAGTTTGACTCTCCATCACTAAATGTAATGCATCAATTAAATTATCCTGAAGTTCCTTTACGGTTTTGCCTTGTGATACTGCCTCCGGAAACTCCTCAATTTGACCAACACACCAGCCGTCTTCACTCTTTTCTATAACAGCGGTAATCTTCATCTTTTTATAGAATTCATATCTCCTAAATATACGAAATTTTAGGCCTTAGTTAATTATCGTGCAGCCCATGTAAGGTACCAACACCTCAGGCACCCTGATTCCTTCCGGTGTCTGGTAGTTTTCCAGAATAGAGGCCACTATCCGAGGCAAGGCGAGCGCACTGCCGTTCAGGGTATGTGCCAGCTGAGGCTTTTTATTGACCTCATCGCGGTAGCGAAGTTTCAACCGGTTGGCCTGGAATGATTCGAAATTGGATACCGATGAGACCTCGAGCCAGCGTGCCTGTCCGGCCGACCATACCTCAAAATCATAAGTTAGGGCTGAGGTAAAACTCATGTCGCCACCGCAAAGACGAAGAATCCGGTAGGGTAATCCCAGTTTTTCAACCAGCGACTGCACATAGCTAACCATCTGATCGAGTGATTCATAAGACTTATCAGGATGTGCAATCTGCACAATTTCCACTTTGTCGAACTGGTGCAGGCGGTTCAAGCCGCGGACATCCTTTCCGTAAGAGCCAGCCTCACGGCGGAAACAGGCGGAATAAGCGGTCGTTTTGATCGGAAGATCTTTGGCTTCCACAATCACATCACGGAAAATATTGGTAACAGGTACTTCGGCGGTTGGAATAAGGTACAATCCGTCGATTGGACAGTGATACATCTGACCTTCCTTGTCGGGCAGCTGACCGGTACCAAAACCGGATGCTTCGTTCACAACATAAGGCGGTTGAACTTCAAGGTAACCTGCCCCTCTGGCCTGGTCAAGGAAAAAGTTGATCAGGGCACGCTGGATACGCGCGCCAAAACCTTTGTAGACAGGAAATCCTGCCCCTGTGATCTTCACGCCAAGTTCAAAATCGATCAGGTCATACTGTGCTGCAAGTTCCCAGTGGGGTTTTGATCCTTCAGGCAATTGAGGAATTGTGCCTCCGGTGGCAACCACCAGGTTCTCTTCGGGAGTCCTCCCCGCCGGAACGAGTGTTGATGGAAGATTAGGCATCTGCACCTGCAAAGCCGCCATCTGATTATCAATTGCCACAAAATCTTCGTCATGCCGGCGGATCAGCTCTTTCAAAGTGACTGTGCGCTCTTTGGCTTTGTTGGCCTCTTCCGCTTTGCCTTCCTTAAACAGGATTCCGATCTCCTTCGACAACTGGTTCATCTCGGCTTTGCAACCATCACTTTCGATCTGGTATTCGTTGCGCTTCCGGTAGAGTGCAAGGACCTGCTGAACGATTTCACGTGCATCGAAATGTTTAACGGCGAGTCTTTCGACGACAAACTCCGGATTTTCCTGAATAAATTTTAAGCTTAACATGATGATAAAATTGAAAACTCAAAGTTACAATAAAAAAAAGTCCTGCTTAATCGCAAATGCGATTAAGCAGGACTTTTTTTTATTGTAACTTTGACTTACTCTGCTGCTACTTCTACTTTCAAAGGTTCAACGCTGACATACGATTTCGCGTTGGTCTTCTTTTTGAAGGCGACAGTACCATCGATCAATGCGAAAAGCGTATGATCTCTGCCAATGCCAACATTTGCGCCCGGATTGTGAACGGTTCCACGCTGGCGAACCAAAATGTTACCTGCTTTGGCTGCTTGTCCGCCAAAAATTTTCACTCCAAGACGTTTGCTTTCTGATTCGCGGCCGTTCTTCGAACTACCCGCCCCTTTTTTATGTGCCATGGTAAATTGTTTTTAGAGGGTTACGCTACTATTTCATTGATAACAATCTGAGAGAAGAATTGACGGTGACCGTTTTTCTTCCTGTAGCCTTTGCGGCGTTTCTTTTTGAAAACAATAACTTTCTCCCCTTTCAGGTGCGAAAGAACTGTTGCATTCACTTTTGCGCCTTCAACGACAGGTGTTCCGACGGTGATTACCCCTTCATTGTCGACCAATAATACTTTTTCGAAAGTCACTTCTGTTCCCACTTCGTTTGGAAGACGGTGAACATAAACTTTCCTTGTGTTTTCCACCTTGAACTGCTGTCCGGCGATTTCTACAATTGCGTACATGTTTACAATTTAAATATTTGGGCCCGGCAGGCGGGCTAATTACACCTCTTTTTTAGCCTGCGCGAACTATTTCGGACTGCAAAAGTAAACAATTTTGAATTACAGGCAATACTTGGGACAGAAATAATGTGAAAATTGGTTAGTTCTTCTTCAGCAGATCCCGAATCTCCGTAAGCAAAAGCTCCTCTTTGGACGGAGGTGGTGGCTCGACAGGTGTTGCCGGTTCTTCGCCCTTTTTCATGAAACGGTTCATCATCTTGATGATCATAAAAATAGCAAAGGCGATGATGATAAAATCAATCGTCACCTGGATGAAATTTCCATAATTGAGACTCGCACCCTGTGCCACAACTTTCCCACCTGAAACAACGGGCTCGCTAAGTTGAATTTTGAAGGAGGTGAAATCTGTTCCACCGATGATCATTCCAAGCGGAGGCAACAGCACATCCGATACGAATGATGTAATGATCTTGCCGAATGCAGCTCCGATGATGATGCCGACTGCCATATCCACGACATTGCCGCGCATGGCAAACTCTTTGAACTCTTTTCCGATACTCATAACTAATTAATGTGCTAATGTGATAATGTGCTAATATGCTAATATGCTAATATGCTAATGAATAAATTGCTTTTGAGCAAAATCATGAATAAAATTAAAAGAAAAATTCGAATATAAAAGAACAAAAGCAAAACTACCAGCTAAACCCAATTAGCACATTGGCATATTAGCACATTAGCACATTAGCACATTTTTTAGATTCCTATTATCTTCTTAATCTCATTCAACTTGTTGAGTGCCTCCAGCGGGGACATCCTGTTGATATCCAGATTCTTTATCTCATCGCGTATCTGTTTGAGAACCGGATCATCCAGCTGGAAGAAACTCAGCTGGTAACCTTCCCTGTTTTGAGCCAGATCGCCAAGCGGTTTCACAGGATACTCTTTTCTGTTGCTTTTCTCCATCTGCGCCAGAATCTCTTCCGCCCTGGCAACCACGCTCCTGGGCATTCCGGCCATCTGTGCCACATGAATCCCAAAGCTGTGGTTGCTGCCACCCGGCACCAGCTTGCGCAGAAAGATGATATTTTTTCCCATCTCCTTGATTGAGACGTTGAAATTCCGGATCCTGCCGAACGACTTTTCCATCTCATTCAGTTCATGGTAATGGGTGGCAAACAGCGTTTTGGCTTTTGCCCTGGGATGTTCGTGGATGTATTCGACGATCGACCAGGCTATCGAGATACCGTCGTAGGTGCTGGTTCCACGTCCAAGTTCGTCAAAAAGGATCAGGCTCCGGTCCGAAAGATTGTTCAGGATGCTGGCCGCCTCCGTCATCTCAACCATAAAGGTGGATTCGCCCGACGAAATATTATCTGATGCCCCTACCCTCGTGAAAATTTTATCGATGTATCCGATGCTGGCGGCCTCAGCCGGAACATATGATCCCATCTGGGCAAGCAGCACTATCAAAGCCGTCTGCCTCAGCAATGCCGACTTACCGGCCATATTCGGTCCGGTGATCATGATAATCTGCTGCTCTGTGTTGTCGAGCGTCAGGTCATTTGCAATGTATTTTTCTCCTACCGGAAGCTGCTGCTCAATCACAGGATGACGCCCTGCCTTGATTTCAAGCAGGTCGCTGTCGTTCACATCCGGACAATTGTACTTCTGCAGAACGGCCACATTGGCAAATGAAAGCAAACAGTCGATCTGTGCCGTCAGATTGGAATTCAGCTGAATGGCCTGGTAATATTCTGTCAACGAATTGATTAAATCATTGAAAAGCGAAGTCTCCAGGGCTAAAATCCGCTCTTCGGCTCCCAATATTTTGGTTTCATACTCCTTCAACTCTTCGGTAATGTACCTTTCGGCGTTGACAAGCGTCTGTTTCCGGATCCAATCTACCGGGACCTTATCTTTGTGCATGTTCCTCACTTCGATAAAATAGCCAAATACATTGTTGTAAGCCACTTTCAGCGAAGATATACCTGTCCGGATGCTCTCCCGCTCCTGCAGTTTCCGCAGGTAATCCTTGCCTGAAAAAGCCAGTGAACGCAGCTCATCCAGCTCATCTGAGACGCCAACAGCAATGGCATTGCCTTTGACCAGCATCACCGGAGGTTCGGCTACCAGCTCTTTTCCGATCCTGTCACAGAGAATCTGACACGGATTCAACTGTTCGGCATATCTTACCAGGATGTTGTTCTCCGAAGTTTCGCAGCAGGTCCGAAGCCTGGTGATCGACAGCAGCGAGTTTTTAAGCTGAACCATCTCCCTTGGATTAATCCGTCCGGTAGATGCCTTGGAGATGATGCGTTCGAGATCCCCTATCAGGTGAAGTTCTGCTCCGATATTTTCTCGCAGATCGGGATTCGTTACGAATCTCCCAACCACTTCCTGTCGTTCACGGATCTTGCCAATATCTTTCAACGGTAGAGCCATCCAGCGTTTCAGCAACCGGGCACCCATGGGTGAAATGGTGCGGTCGATTACCTGAATAAGGGTTTTGGCCCCTTCGTTGATCGTGTGAAAAAGCTCCAGGTTCCTGATCGTGAACCGGTCAAGCCAGACATATTGCTCCTCTTCAATCCGCGAAAGCGCGGTGATATGGCTGACCTGCCTGTGCTGCGTCACATCCAGATAATAGAGGATGGCGCCGCTGGCGATGATCCCCAGTTCGAGATTGCTCACTCCGAACCCTTTCAGATTGAGGGTTCCAAAATGGCGAAGCAACCGGTCGCTGGCCGCATCGAAGGTATAGACCCAGTCGTCCAGTTTATAGGTGTAGAATTTGGGGCCGAACAATTCGGTAAAAAGCTTCTCTTTCCCTTTTTGAAACAGCACCTCTTTGGGTTGAAAACTGTGCAGCAATTTATCGATGTGTTCGAAGGTTCCTTCAGCAGTAATAAATTCGCCGGTAGAGATATCCAAAAAGGCTACTCCTGCACTGGTTTTTTCGATATGTACCGATGCCAGGAAGTTGTTCTCCCTATGCTCCAGCACATTGTCGTTGATTGAAACCCCCGGTGTGACCAGTTCGGTGATTCCCCGCTTGACAATGGTCTTGGTGAGTTTGGGATCTTCCAGCTGTTCGCAAATTGCCACGCGCTGACCGGCCCTGACCAGCTTGGGCAGATAAGTATCCAGCGCGTGATATGGAAAACCTGCCAGCTCGACAAAACTGGCCGATCCGTTGGCCCGGCGGGTCAAGGTGATGCCGCATATTTCGGCCGCCTTGATCGCATCCTCCCCGAATGTCTCGTAAAAATCACCCACCCGAAAAAGCAAAACGGCGTCAGGATATTTGTTCTTGACGGCATAATATTGCTTCATCAGCGGCGTCTCAACGTATTTATTGGGGGATGTTGTCAATTTTTGGATTCTTTTGAATGATTAGGTAAATATCTGTTCATTGTCACGGTTCGCATCAGCAAAATCAAACAAAGGGGAACCACCAGCCAATGGAAAGTTTGTGGCAGGAAAAACATAGAAACGAGAAACAGGATGAGGACAATGGAAGTCAGACGAATGTACCATTTCAATTTCGGCCGCATGGCCGGAAACATCCGGAGAATACCCAGCGGAAAGAGAAACGGGCATGCCCAAATGAGGTTGAGGTTCCATTTTGTTGATGGCATCACCGAAATAAATGTGGTGAAATAGAGGATCAGTCCTGCTAACCCAAAAACCAGAAAAACGGTCACATCCAGCCAGGCAAATCTTCGCTTTTTCTTTCTTTCCCAAAGAGTCAAAGCCAAGACAACGAAGAAAAAGAGGAGAATCAAAACAGCCGGCGAAGTGATGGAAAAAGTTCTTTCGAACGGCGGAGCATCATAAATCACCACCGGTGATGCGGTTAAAGGAGAAGACACACCATCCCGTACCACCAACTCTCCAGTCAATTTAGGCACATCAACACCTTTGATGGAAGAAGGTACCTTATCTCTTACTACTACTGCTTTAGCCAGGTCATTCCCCAGATAATCAGGAAGGAACATCTTTTGTGAAAAGGTAGTGATCCGGTCGGTTGGCAATCCCAAAGCCAGCTTGATCCCGAATCCGCTCCAGCTGTTGTCCTGCACATAAAGATCAATCATGTCCCTGAATGACATTCGTTTATCACCGGAGGTATCGTATTTGACTTTCCCACCGACGGCCTTCTCGATCTGATCGCGCAATCTCGTGGCACAGTTATCCGCGAAGTGGGAGTATCGGTATACCCGGTTTTCAGGCTTGTAATTTTCGACCAATGCTTCATAGAGAGACTCCCTTTCAGCAGGAGTTAGCAGCAGTTCATACTCGATCACCCTGCGCTTTTCTTCGTGATAGGTGCGCATAAACGAAACCATCCGCTCAATACCCAACTGATAATCGGTCTCACCCATGGCAAAACGCCAGTAAAAGTGTTTCATGCCATAGTCAAAAACGCCATAGTTGAAAACAATATCCTTTTCATACAATGGATCATGCACACGGATGGCGGCATGACCAAAAAAAGAGTATAGCTCATCGCCTGGAGCACAGATCAGCAGGCTTACCTTGGAAGAAGGCGATAAAGGCTGGGAGTGACCCAACATCGTAAACCAGAAAAGTGCAAGAATGAAGGATAATATTTTGCGCATCATTTGTAATTGCGGGATTATAAAAAAGAAATGGCTAAGTTTTTTTGGACAGGTTCAAAAGCATTACCTCCAGTACGCCACAATCGCTCCCATTACCATGAAGGCCACGAGATCAAATCCTGCGTGAAGCAGAAAGAGTTTAACCGGCTTATTTTCAAATAGCACATCAGTCAGTTTTGACATAGAGATCCAGAAAACCGCGATGCAAGCACCAATGATGGCGCCAAAAGGGGCATTTGGATTGGGCCCCAGAACCATGGAAATCACAAATGAAGCTATTGCCGCTGAGAGGAATGACAACAAAGTAATCACCCACATTGGTATATTCGTTTTTAAATCCTTGTCCGAAAAACCGTTCAACTCCATCCATTGTTTGCCGAAGAGCAAAGGCGAATACCAGAGCGCGCCAAGAATCAGGTATGATATGCTGGCCAAAAGGACGGACCATAAATTGACTTTGGCAAAAGAGGCTAACATTTCCATATTTCGAATGAATTATTATTAGAATGATTTTTGACTAAACTACGAAAAAAATATCTGAATTGTTTTAAGAGTTTTCAACTCTTAAAACAATTCAGATAGAACTCTTTAGTTAACGCCACAAAATTGTCGGAATATTCGTTATTTCCGTCAAGAATGACCAACTCCCCTACCTCTGGATAAGCTTGTAAAACTGAAAACTCCAGGAGAACCCGCTTGGGTGACTTTCCTGTCTTCGGAATGACTATGGTTTTCCGCAACAAGTAGAATCCATCCAACCGGGCTGATTCGCGGAAATCGTCGAATGCCTCATGCGGAATAATCACCGCTAATCTGCCCCTGGAATGGAGCAATTTTCCGGCTCCCGCAATCAATTGAGCAAAAGTGAGGGCTATATCATGACGGGCCGCTGAAGTCGCTGCATCAGCTGACTTCAACGACTGCCGGAAAAAAGGAGGGTTGCAAACGACCAGATCATAATTAACAGCATGAGTTGCCTGAAATTCAATGAAATCAGCAAGATACAATTGCATCCGCTCTGACCAGGGTGAATTTTGAAAATTTAGCTGCGCATCCATGCAGGAAGCCTTATCGATCTCTATGGCTGCAACTTCAGCATCCGACCGCTGCGCCAGCATCAACGCAATCAAACCTGTTCCTGTCCCGACATCCAATATACTTTTAGCACCTTCAACACCGCACCAGGCACCCAGCAATACCCCATCGGTACCCACCTTCAGGGCAGATCTTTGCTGCTCGATACGAAATTGCTTGAACTGGAACCAGGTGTTGGACATAAGAAGTTTGGAGTACTTGGAGTTTGGAGTACTTAGAGTCCGGGGTCGAGTGAACTCTAAGTACTTTAAGTATTCTAAGTACTCGAAGTACTTTCCCGGTAAATAGAGCCATCCTGCAACCTGATCATCCGATCCGTCATACCGGCAAAATGATCGTCGTGGGTGACAATGACGAAAGTATGGCCGAATTTTTCGCGCAGGGAGAAGAAAAGCCGATACAGCTCTTCCTGGTTTTGAGAATCCAGGTTACCGGATGGTTCATCCGCCAAAATCACCGAAGGATTGTTGATCAAAGCCCTTGCGATAGCCACCCGCTGCTTCTCGCCGCCCGACAATTGCGACGGTTTATGCAGTTTCCGCGGTAGCAGATCGAGGATTTGAAATAGTTCATCTGCTCTCTTTTCGACAGCGGATTTTTTTGTCCCGGCAATAAATCCCGGAATGCAGACATTTTCGAAGGCGGTAAATTCAGGGAGAAGGTGGTGGAACTGAAAAACGAAGCCTATCTCTTTGTTTCGAAACCTCGACAGCTCCTTCTCACCCAACGAGAACAGGTCATTGCCATGTATCAATACTTTACCGGAGTCGGGCAAAAGCAGGGATCCCAATATCTGAAGCAAGGTCGTCTTTCCTGCGCCGCTTGCCCCTACCACAGAGACAATTTCGTGCTCCTCAACTTTCAGGGAAACACCTTTAAGCACCGGGAGATTTCCGTAAGATTTCGTTATCAGGCTGGCTTCAAGCATATATTAATTGACAATCAGGATACCAATAAAACATTTACCTTTCTCTTCTCGCATCTTCACATTTTCAATTGCGAAGAAGACAAGGCATGCCTTGTCTCTACCACTAATCTTCTCAACTCTCAACTCTCAACTTTACTTCAGCTCATCATCAATTTTGCGCGTGAAATCACCACTCTTCTTCGCAAC
>JANYJT010000223.1 GCA_025358395.1 Bacteroidia bacterium | reverse complement strand
GCCATTATTCAAAAACGCCCGGACCAACATCCAGGCGTTTTTATTTTATACCTTCCATCTTCGGAGTCGAGTACTTTTGCCTTTTTACTTTAGCCTTTCGCCTTTCTCCTTTTGCCTTCTTTAGTTTGCCGCTTCAAACTGGTTCAAAAACCGCACATCATTTTCGAAATAGAGCCTCAAATCATTGATTCCAAACTTGAGCATGGCGATGCGCTCAATCCCCATCCCAAAGGCAAAGCCCGTGTATTTTTTGCTGTCGATGCCGTTTGCTTCCAGCACATTGGGGTCGACCATGCCGCAACCCAGGATTTCGAGCCACCCGGTGTATTTGCAGACATTACAGCCCTTGCCACCGCAGATGGAGCAGGAGACATCCACTTCGGCCGAGGGTTCGGTAAACGGGAAATAGGAGGGGCGCATCCGGATCTCGGTTTTTTCGCCGAAAAGTTCCTTGGCAAAATAGAGCAATGTCTGCTTCAGATCGGCAAAGGAGACATTCTCATCAATGTACAATCCTTCAATCTGGTGGAACATGCAGTGGGCGCGGTAGGAGATCGCCTCGTTGCGGAAAACACGTCCAGGCGTCACCGTCCGGATGGGTGGCTTCATGGTCTCCATGTCGTGGACCTGGACCGATGAGGTATGTGTTCTCAATAAAATATCAGGATTCCGTTGGATAAAGAAAGTATCCTGCATGTCGCGGGCCGGATGTTCTTCGGCGAAATTCAAGGCCGAAAAGACATGCCAGTCATCTTCAATTTCAGGCCCTTCGGAGACCACAAATCCCAATCTTTTGAAAATCTCCAGCATCTCATTTTTTACAATCGAGATGGGATGTCTGGAACCTGCCTTCATCGGATCCCCCGGTAGGGAAAGATCCAGTTTCTGATCTTCTGATGCCTGTTCTTCAAGCCCTTCTTTCAGTAGCCTGATTTTCTCTGTGGCAAAATTTTTCAGTGTATTGACTGCCGCACCGATTTCCTTTTTCTGGTCGGCAGATACATTTCTGAAGTCTTCTATCAGTTTGGAGATCTCGCCCTTTTTGCTCAGGTATTTGATCCTTAGCTCTTCCAGCTCCTCGGCCGACTTAACTACCCGTTCCTCTATCTCCCTCTGAAGTTCCTTGATCCGCTCTAACATTTGACAAAATTTTTGAAATGCAAAAATAGAAAAAATCCGCTAAAGAGTAACTTCCCTGTCAATTCCCAAGTCGTTGTGTGATGCCGGATCCTCAATCGGCTCCAGATGGGTAAAAACTGTTACCGGAAATGGGAAATGGTCCCTGACCTTTTTCTCGACAACCTCCAGGAGATCGTGCCCTTTTTGAACCGTCCATTCTCCCGGAACCAATATGTGAACTGAGATAAATTTCCGCTGACCTGCCTGCCTTGTCATCAGCGAGTGAAAATCAATTTCAGGCTGACGAAATTGATCGAATATATGCTCAATTTGCTGACGCTCAGCACTTGGAATTGCAGTATCAATCAGCCCTCTGGCCGACTGCTGCAAAAGTCTGTACCCTGTCCAAACGATTTGGAGGGCTACCACCATGGCGATTACAGGATCAAGTATCAGCCAACCTGTCAGTTTGACCAGGGCGATCGCCGAAAGCACACCGATTGAAGTCCAGACATCAGTCATCAGGTGCTTCCCGTCTGCGGTAAGCGTTATTGAATGATTCTTTTTCCCGGCACGCATTAAGACCAGGGATACAACAAGATTTATTACGGATGCTCCCATCGAGATCAATAAACCATATCCCATATTTTCGAGCGGCTGCGGACTTAGCAATCTCGGATAGGCACTCCAGACAATACTGCCGGCAGCAAGCACAATGAGTCCTCCCTCGATGGCACTCGAAAAATATTCGGCTTTGGAATGACCGAAGGCGTGTTCGGCATCTGCAGGCTTTTCAGCAACTGTAAGCACGATCAAAGCCACCAATGCAGCCACCAGATTGACGCACGATTCAAGTGCGTCTGACAGCAAACCTACTGAACCGGTAAGCAGGTATGCCATAGTCTTCAATCCGATGGTCAATACCGCAGCAACGATCGACAGGTAAATAAACTTCTTTAAAGATTTCGAGGCCATTATTTTTTAATTTGCTAATGTGCTAATGTGCTGATGTGCTAATATGCTAATTTGCCTTCGTGAAGATTGCTGCATTGTGAGATTTTAATGAAAAAATTTAAAGAAATGAAGAATCAATAATTCACTAATAATGTCTATTATTTTAATAATTAACACATTAGCATATTAGCACATTTTCACATTATTTTTTAATTAATCCCTCCCGCTCGAGCAGAGGTTCGATGGAAGGTTCCTGTCCGCGGAAGGCTTTGTACAAAACCATTGGATGGGCAGTGCCGCCCTTCTCAAGAATGTTTTTACGAAAAGAATCCGCGGTAGCTTTGTCAAAAATCCCATTCTTTTTGAACAGAGAAAAGGCATCCGCATCCAAAACTTCAGCCCATTTGTATCCGTAATATCCGGCAGCATAACCTCCGGCAAAGATATGGGAAAAAGAGGTGCTGATGCAAAACCCTTCGAGTGGAGGAAACAGATCGGTCGAAGCCACAGCTTTCCTTTCAAATTCAGCCACACTTCCGGTCATTGGTGAGGTAATGGAATGCCAGGTCATATCGCTCATGCCCAAACTCAGTTGGCGTTCAATCAATGATCCTGCCTGATAATTGTTTGATGTGATCAGCTTTTGGACCAACTCTGCCGGGATTTTTTTGCCTGTTTGGTAATTTTTGGCGAAAATATCCAGCCATTCCTTTTCGACCGCCCAGTTTTCCATGATCTGGGAAGGTAGCTCAACAAAATCACGGTAGACGGAAGTTCCCGACATTCCTTCGTAAACGGTGTTGGCAAACATTCCGTGGAGACCGTGGCCGAACTCGTGCAAAAATGTCGTCACCTCATAAAATGTTAGCAGCGAAGGCTTTGTCTCTGTCGGTTTTGTAAAATTTGTGACAATGGAGACGATTGGGCGGATACTCTTTCCCTCCAGGTTACTCTGCGAACGGTATTCAGTCATCCAGGCACCACCTCTTTTCCCGTCTCTTGGAAAGAAATCGAGGTAAAGAATCGAAAGGAACGATCCGTCTTTGTCAAAAACCTCATAAGCCTTCACATCGGGATGGTAAACCTGGATATTCTTGTTCTCCTTAAAAGTGATTCCATAGAGTCTGTTTGCCAGATCAAATACACCACCAATGACATTCTCCAACTTGAAATACGGTTTCAGGGCCTGCTCATCGAAGCCGTAACGCTCATTTTTCAGCTTTTCTGACCAGTAAGGCCAGTCCCAGCGTTCCAGTTGGTCATTGGACCCATTGGCTTTCGCATATGCTTGCACGTCTGCCAGATCTTTTAAGGCAAATGGTCTGGCGGCAGCGTGAAGCTGATCCAGAAAGGCATTTACTTTTGCAGGACTTTCTGCCATGCGTTCTTCAAGAACAAAAGCCGCATGACTGGTGTAACCCAAAAGTTTGGCTCTTTCCATTCTCAGATTAACGATACTCCTGATGGTCTCTTCGTTGTTTTGGTTATTTTGATGGAAACCGCGCGAATTGTTCGCTTTGTACAACTCCCCGCGAAGTTTTCTGCTGTCGGCAAATTTCATAAAAGCCATATAAACCGGGCCCTGAAGGTTGAACATCCAGCCCTCCTTCTTTTTTGATTTGGCCAGTTGAGCGGCGGATTCTATTTCACCTTCCGGAAGTCCGGCAAGGTCCTTTTTATCTGTCAGCACCATTTGGTACGCATTGGTTTCGGCAAGCACATTCTCGCCAAACTTGAGGGAAAGTCTGGACAATTCTGTGTTGATTTCAGCGAACCGGATTTTGGCTGCTCCTTCCAGATTGGCTCCACTCCTGACAAACCCTTTGTAATTGTCATCCAATAGCTTAAGATCCTCAGGATTCAGGTTCAATTGTGCCTTTTGCCTGTAAACTTCTTTAACTCTCAGAAATAGCTTTTCATTCAGCGAAACATAATTCTGATAGGCCGACAATTTAGGCGATACCTCTCTGGTTATGGCCTGGATCGTGTCATCAGTTTCCGCCGAGTTCAGGTTAAAAAGAATTGTAGTAGCCCTCGAAAGCCTCTTGCCGGACTCTTCCAGTGCAACGATGGTGTTTTTAAATGTGGCCGGTGCCGGATTGTTGATGACCGCGTCTACTTCCGTTTTGGCTTCCGCCAAAAGCAGGTCGATCGCTGGCACAAAATGTTCATGTTTGATCTCACTGAACGGAGGCGTTTGATGCACCGTTTTCCACTCAGTCAGAAGCGGATTATACACTTTATTGTCGTTCTTCATATTCATTGTCATTAAACTGGTCAGGATCATCATCCCGATAAAAATTAATTTTCTCATATTTTATTATCAATCTGATTCTTATGTCTCATATCTCAATTTTCCACTCTCTCCACTTCTTGTCTTCGAATAAAGATAATACAAGGCATGCCTTGTCTCTACAGCCTCTCCACTCTCAACTCTTAACTCTCCTCTTCGTCTTCTCCTTCATCACGCTCCACCCAAACTTCCCGATCTTCTCTCCCATTTCATAATAAAACCCATGAGAATAGGCAATTAATCCAGCCTTTTCGAGACTCATGGCGCCAGTTTCGGAATCGATATAGCGGTCGTCGGCTATGATGTTGACGACGTTGGCAATGAACATATCATGCGTGCCCAGTTCTTTCATTTCGACCACTTTGCATTCGATACTGATAGGCGATTCGGCCACTATTGGACATTTTACTACCGTAGCCGGAAGCGGGGTCAATCCGCTATCTTTGAACTTATCCACATCGCGTCCGGATTTTACACCGCACCAGTCGGTCACTTCGGCCATTGAGACAGTAGTAAGGTTGATGACAAACTCTCCTCTTCGTTTGATGATGGCTGATGAGTGCCTGCCGGGTCGAACTGAGATATAGCACATCGGTGGATCAGAGCAGATGGTTCCTATCCAGGAGACCGTAATCAGGTTGTATTCGTCGGGTGAAGAGCCACAACTGATCAGCGCCGCAGGCAGCGGATAGATCATGTTCCCGGGTTTCCAGTTTATCTTAGCCATGCTTAAAATTATTAGTTAAAAAGTTTGAAGGGTTTAGTTATTGTTTGAAGGGTTTATGAAGTTCAAAAATTGTTTATGGGTTTTGACATTTCAAACATTTTTACAAAGTAGATTCTATTTTACGTATCTCCACCCATTCTTCTTCCGCCAACTTCGCCCCGGGTACCCGGATGACGCGGGAAGCCAACAGGGCTCCAAGTTTGCCGCTTTTCTCCAGATCATATCCTTTTGCGATCCCGGCAAGAAAACCGGCTGCAAAGAAATCACCGGCACCGGTAGTGTCGACCACCAGACTACCGGCTGCCGCAATATGATGCAAGACATTCCCTTGTTTCACATAGGCGCCCTCTTTCCCGATTTTCACAACGGCAATATCGCATCTTCCGGCCAGGTTTTCAACGGCAGCCAGCGGCTCCATTTCTGTGAATGCTATGGCTTCCTCTTCGTTCGCGAAGATAATATCGACATAGTTATCGACAAGTTCTATCAATATTTCGCGGTTGGCCTCCACTACATTGTAGCTGGCCAGGTCGAGGGCAATGGTTAATCCGGCATTCTTTGCCGCCACAGCAGCCGCCATGATAAGCGAATGGTTGTAGACCAGGTATCCCTCGATAAAAAAGATGTTGAACCCATTTAAACGTTCAGGCGTTACGTCATTGGGATGAAGTTCTGATGCGGCACCCAGATACGTTGCGAAAGTGCGTTCACCGCCAGGCTCCACCAGGCCAACGGCACGTCCGGTTGGAAGATCAGCATGGATCAGCAATGGTTGTATGCCCTGACTCTTTTGTTCCCCTTCGAAGAGCATTCCAAGGTCATCCCGGCCAACTGTACCAAGAAAACCACATGGAACGCCCAGATTGGCAACTCCATTGATGGCATTTGCCACAGATCCACCGGTCACCAGAATCCGTTTTTCATTCTCAATTTCAATTTGAATTCTTTCCGACATCGCCCGGTCGACGAGTGTCATACTTCCCTTTGGAAGTTTCAATGAGTTGATAATCTGGTCATCATTGAGCATAGTTATGATGTCGACCAATGCATTTCCAATCCCCAATATCTTAGAATAGCCCATAGAGGTTTATTATTTAAATGATTTTTTGCAAATATATTTCCATTTCATGAAAAAGGTGTTATTTTTGC
>JANYJT010000085.1 GCA_025358395.1 Bacteroidia bacterium | reverse complement strand
GAAGTTACGGTAAAGAATATGGTAAGCGGCGAGCAAATCAGGCTGGACTACAAACTTTTGACGGAGTACATTTTAAAAGGATAAAGTAAAGACGCTGAAATTCAACATTACAGCGTCTTTACTTTATAAAAAGGGACTTGGATTCTAATCAGTTCTAAAGCCACTTTATTATCCTTTTAACTTTATCCTTTATTCTTATTTCCCTGCCTTATCTTTATCATCATTCTGCCTCATCTCCTGCATCAGGTAAGACCTGAATTTACGTTCAGAGCGATAGAGTTTTACTACTTTCTCAGCAGGTAGGATTGAAAGGAATTTTGTATTGTATTCTTCGATAAGCTTTCCTTCTTTCAAATGCATACTTGCGATCTCATTGGCAAGCTTACGGTAAGCATCCTCTGTTTTCAAGGTTTTATCTTCCGTAGACTCTTCAAGGTCTCTTTTGCGATCCATCAATTCAAGGCGTTCTTTCTCCAATAGATTGTAAACCGGCCAGAATTTCTCCCCTTCCTGGGAAGTCAAACCCACCTGTTCGGTAATAAAGGCAACTTTTTTACTTTTGATAACCTCTATCATTTTGGGATCCATGTGTCTTTGAGCCGAAAGCTGAAAAGCACAAATCAGGATCATCACTGTAAATAATGTAGTTCTCATGTTATTTATTGGCAGTAAGAATTTCAAAATCAGAACAATTGGAAACCAAATATTCTGCCAGCCCGTCCTTGGATATCTTGGAGGCATCGTATTCCTCCATTTCGCTTAAGGCAGAAAAGAATTGACCATCCGAAATCATGGATGAGTAAGTGTTTAACAGGGGATCTGTCTCCTCAATAAGAGATAGATCAGTCGCATTTTGCACATCAATGATCACTGCTTGTTTTTGACTAACAAATGGATGAAGGTACAATGTCAGCAGCAAAGCCAAACCTGCGGCCAATCCAAGTGCTGGTTTGAGATAGTTAAGCATACTTATATAACGTGAAGGCCGTTGAACTTCTTCCATTCTTTGGTTTAACCGTTCGCCGAATGATTCAAAATAACCTTCCGGAACAGTAAAACCGCTTTCCATTTTTGGGAAAATCGGTTCATCTTTACTATGCACAATTTTATCTTTCATCTGTTCATAATTTGTTTTTTAACGGCCAAATGGAATAGCCACATAATCATATTCGGTTGGTGTGAATATATTTCTCATGGCTATTTCATCTGTCTATTATTTCGTCTCTTAACGGCCAGATGGAACTCCCACTACAATCATTCTCCTGTGTGCCAATCATTTTCTCATGGTCGTTTCATACTCATTATCATTACTAAGACATCTTATCTTACAAAAGGTTTAATACGAGCCTCCACTATTCACCTTCAAAATGTGCTTCTATTTTTTTTACCGCATGGTGATAGGAGGCTTTGAGTGCGCCGACTGATGTTTTCAGAATTTCTGCCATCTCCTCGTATTTCATCTCATCGTAATATTTCATGTTAAAAACCAGACGTTGCTTATCAGGAAGCTGCAATACAGCCTGTTGCAATCTTTTTTGCAACTCCTCGCCTTCAAAATGGCCACTTGATTCAAAAGATTCTACAAGATAGTCAGATACTCCGTCAAGAGAAAATATATTTCGCCTTTTTTTCTGCTGAAGAAAACTAAGAGATTCGTTGGTGGCTATACGAAACAACCAGGTGAAAAGCGTTGAGTCCTCCCTAAAGTTATTAATATTCTTCCAGACCTTTATAAATACATTTTGCATCAGGTCATCGGCATCATCATGGCTGATAACAATTTTTCGGATATGCCAATAAAGTCTCTGCTGATAGGTCTTCACCAACAGTTGGAATGCGGCCTCCCGCTTTTCCCCATTTTTCAGATCAGAAATTAAATCCTTGTCTCTATCGATCATCCTGCAAACCACAGATTACGAAAATAAACCCCTTGCCTACCACAGATTACGCAAATTACACGTTCCAAACAATATAAACCCTTCAAACAATCCCGCTTTCTGATTTGACAAAGTTAACTTCTCAAGGTTTAAAATAGTACCTTTGCAGAAAATTATCAAGTTTACAATAAATGGCATTAAAATGTGGCATTGTGGGTCTGCCAAACGTAGGCAAGTCGACCCTTTTTAATTGTCTTTCCAATGCGAAAGCGCAATCAGCAAACTTTCCCTTTTGTACGATAGAACCGAATCTCGGTGTCATTACTGTTCCGGATAAACGACTGATCCGTCTCGAAGAAATTGATAAACCTAAAAAAGTTGTTCCGACTACAATTGAAATTGTTGACATTGCAGGACTCGTAAAAGGGGCCAGCAAAGGAGAAGGGCTTGGCAATCAATTTCTAGCCAACATACGCGAGGTGGATGCCATTATCCATGTGATCCGGTGTTTTGAGAATGACAACATCATTCATGTGGACGGAACAGTGAACCCAATTCGTGACAAGGAAGTTATTGACATTGAACTGCAACTCAAGGATCTTGAAACTGTTGAAAACCGAATTGCAAAACTTCAAAAACAAGCAAAAGTAGGACAAGATAGGGTTGCCCAGAAAACTGTTGCAACAGCTGAACGGCTCAAAGAGGTACTAATTACCGGAAAGTCGGCCCGAACCCTGATGTTAACAGAGGACGAAGAGGAATTGATTCACGATTTCTTTCTGCTTACACGTAAACCCGTTGTCTATGTCTGCAATGTTGATGAGGCATCAGCATCCAAAGGAAACTCATTGACTGATGCATTCATAAGTAGCATTAAGGATGAGAATGCGGAGATTTTGATTATTGCTGCTGCAACAGAAGCCGACATTGCAGAATTGGAAAGTTATGAAGAAAAGCAACTCTTTTTAGAAGACCTTGGACTGGATGAGCCGGGCGTCAATAAACTAATTCATGCAGCCTACAGGCTTTTGAACCTTCAAACCTATTTTACCACAGGGGCAGACGAAAGCCGCGCCTGGACATTTGTAAAAGGGATTAAGGCACCCAAAGCTGCAGGTATTATTCACAGCGATTTCGAAAAGGGATTTATCCGTGCGGAGGTTATAAAATACAACGATTATGTAACCCTTGGATCAGAGTCAGCCTGCAGGGAAGTTGGAAAGATCGCCATCGAAGGCAAAGAATATGTGGTTCAGGATGGTGATATCATGCACTTCCGTTTCAATGTTTGACCTTATTAGCCAGAATATCTCCAATGGCTGAGCTAAGATCGGGGAATTGAAATTTGAACCCACAATCCAGCAGATGCTGCGGATAAACAGCCTGTCCCTTGATAAGGGTAACGGCTGCCTCTCCATACACTAGCTTCAGAGCAATCTCTGGCACCGTAAACCATGCAGGCCGGCGGCATGCCTTTGCCAGAATAGTGGTAAATTTCTCATTGCTGGAAATTTCAGGCGCAGTCAGGTTAAACACGCCACGACATTGTGGATTGTCAATCAGGAACGAGACGATCCGACAGAAATCAAGGTAATGTACAAAGGAAAAAGATTGCTTTCCTGATCCGATTTTGCCACCTAATGCATTACTAAAAAGGGGTACTAATTTCTTTAGCATCCCCCCATCCTTCCCCAAAACGATGCCGATGCGAAGTACACAAAGCCTTGTTTTCAGCGGTTTTAATGGTTCCAGACATGCCTCCCATTCCTGGCAGACGCTTGTGAGAAAATTAGTGCCAAAATCGGTAGAACTTTCCGAATGCGTTTTACTAGAATCATAAATTCCAATAGCTGAGGCTGATAGAAATAACCCTGGTCGATCATGAGGGTTTAGGCATGTCACTGCATCAACCAAAATATTTGTTGTATGAATTCTACTGAACAACATTTCATCCTTGTTTGCGCCGGTCCATCTTTTAATCACAGGAGAACCAGCCAAATTGATGATAACATCAGAAGATTTGATTAATTTTGAAATTTGGTCA
>JANYJT010000301.1 GCA_025358395.1 Bacteroidia bacterium | reverse complement strand
GAGGGAACCCGTTACGTCGTACATGAATTTCGAGGGATTTTCCTCATCGCTCAATACCGAAATGTGGTGATAGGATCCATAAAGAGCAGGACGCATCAGATTGGCCATCGAAGCATCGAGTCCGGCATATTTTTTATAGGTATTCTTGATATGCAAGACCCTGGATACCAAGAATCCAAAAGGACCCGTGATGGCTCGTCCTGATTCAAAATAGATTTTCAAGGGATCGAGACTGTTTGCTGTGATGAATTTATTGTAACCTTCTTTGATTCCGTTGCTCATCCGATCCAGATCAACAGCTTGTTGGTCGGGTTCGTAGGGAATGCCGATTCCTCCACCCAGATTGGCGAATTCGAATCGTATCCCCAACGTTTTGTAAAGTTCAACAATCAATTCGAAGAGGATTGTGGCTGTTTCCACAAAATAATCGGGGTTTAGCTCATTGGAGGCAACCATGGTATGGATACCAAAGCGTTTCACTCCTTTGTCGCGCAGGATCTTGTATCCCTCAAAGAGCTGTTCACGTGTAAATCCATATTTGGCCTCTTCGGGATGACCAATAATTGCATTCCCCTCTTTTAATGCCCCGGGGTTGTAGCGGAAGCAAACCAGTTCAGGCAGGCCGACCTGCTCTTCGAGGTATTTGATATGACCAAAGTCGTCCAAATTGATGATTGCACCAAGTTCTATCGCTTTTTTATATTCATATGCCGGCGTGTCGTTGGATGTAAACATGATCTCTTCGCCGCGCATGCCGACTTTCTCTGCCAATACCAGTTCTGCCATTGAGCTACAGTCGATTCCAAAACCTTCCTCGCGCAAGATCTTCATCAAAAAAGGGTTTGGTGCCGATTTTATTGCATAGTACTCTTTGAACCCGTTGTTCCAGGAGAAAGCCTTTACAAACTTTCTGGCATACTCCCTCATCCCATTTTCATCGTAAATGTGAAATGGCGTTGGAAATTCTTGTGCAATTCCGGATATTTTCTCTATGGAAAATGGTAATGTCTTCTCGTTCATTGTTAAAAAATTGAATCGACAAATTTACAAAAAAACCACTCCCCTACCACAGATTACACATATTAACCCCAGTTCCTACCACAGATTACACAAATTTACACAGATTAAAACCTCTTTAACCACTCCCCCAGTCTCCCCGTCGCCTAGTCGCCCAGTCTTTCCTTCTCGTCACAGTCGTCCCAGTCGTCCTACCTGAACAGTTCCCGACTCAGTATCCCGCCGGCAATCTCCCTGACCTCGCCGGTCAGACAAATGTTCCACGCTTCATCGACCTCAATTTGAAGCGTGCCACCCGGCATATTGACAGAAATTTCACGATCGGTCAGACCCTTTTTTACCAGGACTGCTGCGATGGCGCTTGAAGAACTGCCGGAAGCTTGTGTAAATCCGGCACCTCTTTCCCATATCAATGCATCGACCGACTTGCGCGAAACGACTTTAACGAACTGTACATTGATCCGGTTGGGAAACATTGGATGGTTTTCAAGTAGTGGTCCTACCCTTCTAATTTCGGTTTCATCAAGCTCATCCCTCAAAACCACGCAATGAGGATTGCCTACAGAAACACAATGAACATGGTATGGAGTGCCGTCAATGTCGACAGGTTCGTCGAAGCATTCCGGATTGGTATGATTAACAGGTATTTCGATGGATTTAAAATTTGCCCTGCCAATATCGACCCTGATCATAAAGGCCTTATTGTCTACTAATTCTAAGATATGAGCGGTAACGACTCCTCCCAAAGTATCAATGGAAAATTGTCTCTTGGCAGTAAACCCATAATCAAACAGATATTTTGCGAAGATTCTTAGTCCGTTACCGCTTTTCTCTGCCTCAGAACCATCCGGATTAAGGATTCTCAATCCAAAATCAGCCTTCACGGTAGGGACTTTCAGTAAGATGCCGTCCGATCCAATTCCCACATGGATGTTGCATAGCTGAATGGTTCGTAGGGCGGTAAGTTCAAAGTCAATCGCTGCCTGGTCGAAAACAATGTACTCATTTCCAAGCCCGTGTGATTTGACAAAAAAATTCGTTTCCATAACTGCCGGTTTGTAAGGTTTGCGGTAAAAGTACCCAAAAATTTATTTTGTATCTTTGTATGATCAACAATGTTTACATCGAAAGTTCATCATAATGGCAACAATCAACGAAAATTATCTGAAGCTTAAAGCTGGTTACCTGTTTCCTGAAATCGGTCGCAGGGTACGGGAATTTGCACAAGCCAATCCGGGAAAGGAGATCATCAGAATGGGTATCGGAGATGTTACCCAACCGCTTACACCCGCTGTGATCAAAGCTTTTCATGAGGGCGTCGAGGAGATGGGAAAAATCTCAACTTTCAAAGGTTACGGACCCGAACAAGGTTATGATTTTCTGAGAGAAGCCATTGCCAAAAATGATTACCAGTCGCGGGGTGTTCACATATCTGCTGATGAAATATTCGTCTCTGACGGATCGAAATGCGATACCGGAAATATTCAGGAGGTCTTCGGCAGTGACAATAAAATCGCCATCTGCGATCCGGTTTATCCGGTTTACGCCGACACTACCGTGATGTCGGGCAAGACAGGAAATTGCGGTTCCAATGGATATTTTGACGGAATCATCTACATGCCTTGTAATGAGCAGAATGGATTTTTACCGGAATTACCTGCAGAACGTCCTGATCTCATTTTCCTCTGCTTTCCGAACAATCCTACCGGGACAGTAGCTACCAGGGAGTATCTCAAAACGTGGGTCGATTACGCGATACACAACCAATGCATCATCTTATATGATGCTGCATATGAGGCATTTATTACCGATCCAACGATTCCTCACTCCATCTTTGAAATTGAAGGAGCCAAAACTGTAGCCATTGAATTCAGAAGTTTTTCCAAAACGGCAGGTTTCACCGGAACAAGGTGTGCATTTACAGTCATCCCGGAAGAACTGATGGCTTTCGATGCCTCCGGCAAACCACATCCGGTAAAACCCCTTTGGATGCGTCGTCACACAACAAAATTCAATGGCGTTTCCTACCCGGTTCAAAAAGCAGCTGCAGCTATTTACTCTGACGAAGGCGCTAAAGAGGTAAAGCGTGTTATAAACTACTATCTCGAAAATGCGCGTATCATGCTGGAGAGCTTGAAAGAACAGGGGTTTACAGTCTTTGGGGGCATCAATGCGCCCTATGTCTGGGTCAAGACGAAGAACGGTCTCACTTCCTGGGCGTTTTTTGACCTGCTGCTCAATGAAGCCAATGTGGTTGGGACACCCGGATCCGGATTCGGACCTGCCGGAGAAGGATATTTCCGCTTTTCCGCATTCGCCGAAAGGGAGCATGTGGTGAAGGCGATGGAGCGACTGCGAAGGATGTAAAAAGAGGGGGAGAGTGGACGAAGGGGGAGACCGGGCGAATGCAACCCCGAAAATTCGAACATTGGGCGCTGAGAAGATGAGCACAGAGAAATGAGAGTTGGAAGATGAAAAGATGGGAGGGTGAGCGCGCGGGGGCGGCACTGAGAGGTCATCAGCACAGACAATTTTGGATATTTAACACTTTTTTTGTACTATTATTTAAGTCTGGTAAGATTCAAGACCAGAACTTAAGTACTTTAGTCATATAAATATTTCAGGCACAGTTGGCACTTTGTGAGATATGAGACGTAAGAGATGAGACGTGAGTTTAAAAAAACATTGTTTCTTGTAATGTTCATTTGCGGCCTTTCCGTAAGTGGGTTCTCGCAGGTATACTTTCCGGAAGATATGGTAAAAGTGTCGGCCCAGCTAAGGGATGACCTGACCGGACTTGTAATTCCTTATGCCAATGTAATTAACCAGCGAGTCAGGGGTGGTACGATGACAGATAAGGAGGGTAAATTTACATTACAAGCTGATCCATCAGACACAATCACCTTTAGATCAATAGGATATATTGACAAGAAAATTCCTGTAAGTGAGATAATGGCCAACCAGAATGCCACCATAACCATGGCTCCGGTAAGGTACCAGCTGGAAGGCGTTGAAATAACCGGACAAAGCCAGAAGGTAAATATGTCAGGGTTACTCGATCATGCCAAAAATATGAGTAAAGTACCCATTGAATTGAGGGGAGAATTCGAAACAAAACCCAAGCTATTGACTGCAATTTTTCATCCAACATCATTCCTCTATTACAAGTATAACAAGGAGGAAAAGTCGAAAAGAAACACCTTGGTGGCTATCAGAACTGAGCGGGAATGGCAGCTTTTTTCTTTGGTCTACAACAAGGAAATTGCCTCAAGGTTAACAGGACTGAAGGGCGATGAACTTGACAATTTCATGGTATATTTTAATGCCTTCAGCAACTTGAGCTTCAGTGCTTCAACCTATGAAGTTGAAAAACGAGTGAAAGATGTGTTCGCCGAATTTAAATTAAAAATCGCAACAATAAAAGATAGTATAAAATAATAACAGATTGCTCAACCCAATATTCTAATCTCATTAATCATGCAACTGCCAACATTTTCTGATATTCAGGATGCTCACGAGTTGATCAAGCCATACATTCACCGGACTCCGGTGCTTACCAGTCAAAGTATCAATGCCCTGATTGGATGCGAATTGTATTTCAAATGTGAGAATTTTCAGAAAGTGGGTGCCTTTAAATTCAGGGGTGCTACCAATGCTGTTTTCTCTCTAAGTGAGAATGAGGCCGCATCAGGTGTAGGTACACATTCCTCCGGCAATCATGCAGCAGCGCTTGCCCTGGCAGCCAAAATCCGAGGTATTCAGGCACACATTGTTATGCCTTCAAATGCACCTGAGGTCAAGAAAATCGCGGTAGCAGGTTATGGCGCTCACATAACTTTCTGTGAGCCGACCCTTCAGGCTAGGGAAGAAACCCTTAAAAATCTTGCCGATAATTTAAAATTAACCATAGTACATCCATACAACAATTTTAAAGTAATATGCGGACAAGGTACTGCTGCTCTGGAATTGCTGGAGGAGATAAAATCTTTGGATATTGTCATGTGCCCGGTGGGCGGAGGAGGGCTGCTATCGGGAACTGCTATTTCATCCAAGGCCATTCTTCCAGGATGTAAAGTAATTGCTGCAGAGCCCAAAAATGCCGACGATGCTTTTCGCTCCTTCAGGGATGGCTACATTCACCCCTCCCACAATCCTAATACCCTCGCTGATGGACTCTTAACTTCCCTGGGAGAGCTTACTTTCGCAGTGATTCAGCAGCAAGTCGATGAGATCCTGACTTCTTCTGAAGAATCAATCGTTGCCGCCATGCGCATGATTTGGGAACGGATGAAGATCATCATCGAACCTTCCAGTGCGGTTCCACTAGCCGTTATTATGGAAAACAAGGAGAAATTTGCCGGACAGAAAATTGGCATCATCCTTTC
>JANYJT010000214.1 GCA_025358395.1 Bacteroidia bacterium | reverse complement strand
CAGGAAAAGTAACTCATGATAACTTTGAAGAGATCAGGAAAAAGATCCCTACGAAAGAATATCACGGACGTAGACTATTACAATTTTGAGTCACAGCTACGCTTCATTCATCAAATAAATTAAACTTCGCAAAAAATGCGCAAAAATCGTTTTACACTATCACTTGCTTTTGTACTTGCTGTCGGCTTTTCAGGAATTTGTCAAACTATTGACCTACAAAAATATAGATTGCCATTTCATGCTGATTCTGTGGCCGTTTATATGCTAAATGATGATATTCTATTCCAGGATGTGCAGAACATCGTCATTGCCGAATTTAAAAAGGAGGCTTCCCAAAAATACAAGATTGGCATTGCATATTCAGATTCCACACTCAAAAGAACAAGCCTTTTCGGGGAGGACTCTAAATCTTTGGTTGCACTAAATGGTAGTTTCTTTGATGTGGAAAAAGGAGGATCTGTAACCTACCTGGAATCTGATGGACACATCATAGCCAGAAACAGAAGCTCAAGGGAAAAATGGGCCAAAACAGATTCATTGTTAAATGGTGCCATTGTACTGGATAAGTCGGGTGATTTGAAAATTGAAAAAGCGATGACTGCTTCTTTTTATGAACAATCAGACAATGAGAAAGCAGTCATAGTATCAGGCCCCATTCTGTTAATTGATGGGGAAATTTTACCCCTAGAGAATTCTGATTTTGTTAAGAAAAGACATCCACGAAGTTGTGTCTGTAAAACCTCATCCAATAGTATCCTTTTCATAACAATCGATGGCCGTAGTAAATCTGCATCCGGAATGAATCTTAAAGAGCTACAACAATTCCTACTTAGAATAAAATGCATCGATGCCATCAATCTGGATGGAGGAGGTTCGACAACTCTTTGGGTTAATGACGGGATCGAAAAAAAAATTGTAAATCATCCCAGTGATAAAGAGGGAGAAAGAGCTGTTGCAAACATTCTGCTGATTAAAAATAAATAATTCAAAATACCCGAAATTGAGAATTTGTGTTCTAATATTTAATTTGATTGGATGTGCCTATAGCCTGTTAGCAGCTGATTTGACATGTTTAGAATCAGAAGCCAGGAACTGTAAGCTAAATCTGTCTGTGAAATATAACTCCTCTGAGGAAGGATTATACCCTACACCCAAAGTTGATCCAAAAATACAAGAATCAGATACCATCAAAAATCATTCTTCTTCAACTCCGGGTATTCTGGTTCATAAATCAGTATCTCTTAAACAAACATTTTGCAATACGACACAATTGGTTTCGATTGCTTCAAAAGCTCAAGAAAAAAGATTAGACCAATTAATAATCAAGAATAATTTCACAAAGAATTTACTCGGATATTTTATCACTTCCCAACAATCCACAATGATACAATCCGGGGTTAAGAGTATCTCCTACTTTTCACAATTTGAAGGAAAAAAAATCATTGAAATTCAATTTATCAGATTGAATCCATTTGGAACTTCAATGACCGATACGACTCTTGTTCCTCAAAAATGGTTTGAGAAAACAGGAAATCGTTTTCACATGAATACCACAAAAAGCAAACTTCGTATGCAATTATTATTCAAGTCAGGTGATTTGGTAAATCCACTTCTAATGGCTGAAAACGAAAAATTGATGCGAGATTTGAATTACCTCGAAGATGTTTCAATCATTTTAGAATCCGTTGAAAATAATTCTGGAAATGTTAAAGTAGTTGTTATAACCAAAGACAAATTCGAGTATGCTCTCAACTTAAATCTAAGCACTAATAACAGTGATGTTGAAATTATAAATGAGAATATGTTTGGAATGGGGCATCGGTTTAATATAGGAATGGCACAGCAAAATACATATTTACCCCAAATGGGATTTTATTTCTCATATCAGGTCAACAATATTCTTGGCCAATTTATTAACTCAAATATTGGATATGCTGACACCTATCTCAAAAAAGGTTGGAATATCTCTGCAGAAAAGGAGTTCCTTACTTCTCTGGAAAAAAACGCCGGAGGATTCTACCTCGAAAATATAACAAAATATAATCGTCTATCTGAAAATCACCCATTGGTTCTGGATTCAACAATTGCCTATTCTTCAAGCGATTTCTGGTTTCTTCATGCCTTTCAAAATACCAGAAACCCACGAAATAAAACTTTATTTTCATTAAGGTATTATCACCAAAAAATTAATTTAAATAGTAGTGCAACATTTACTCAAAGTCAATTTTTTAGGAATCATGATTTCCTGATGACGGGGGTTTCCTTTAGTAGCCGAGGTTTATACAAAAACAACCAAATATATGGTTATGGAGTGACGGAGGATATCCCATACGGTCATTATTATGATTTTGCTGCAGGATTGGACAAATCACAATACGGTATCTGGAAATATCTAAGTTTATCTCTTAGCAATGCTTTCATTGATAAGGAGGGTAGATATTACAGCGGGCGGCTAGCCTTTGATGGCTTTCTGGATAATGGAATCATTAAGCAGGGAACCTTCCTTGCCAGCGCGAATTTTTTTTCCAACAAATTCTATGCATTTGGGGATCCCATTCGTGAATTTATCAAAATTGAATTTCTTGGAGGAATCAATCGTTTCAATGAAGAATACCTCACCATTAATGGCCAATATGGGATAAGGGATTTTTATACAAGCGAACTTAGAGGAAGGAACCGGTTAAAAATGAATTTTGAAAGTGTTAGATATTTAAAATTGAATTTTTATAATTTCAAATTCACCAACTATTTTTTTGCTGATATTGCCTTTTTATCTGACTCTCCCAAAACACTTCTTAATAAAAACTTCTATATGGGAATCGGAACCGGTTTGAGAATATATAACGAATCGCTCGTGTTTAAGATTGTCGACATCAGACTTACCTGGTTCCCGGTATCCCCACCAGAAGGGATTAGCCCAATTGGAACGAATCTCCAGGGTCTGACAAAATCACGCTTCGATGATTTCCTGGGAAGAAAACCTGAAGTCATAAGATACCAATAACAATGTGACCTAATTTTAACCAGTTTTTATAAAACGCGATAGCCTTGCCATAAAGCAAAGCACTACCGCACATTTTTATATTTGCCTATAAAACCACTTTCTTACACTACCAGTTACTGAATCATTTTGCAAGGAACGAATAAAGTAACTTAATAATATGTGCTAAACCTTTTACCTATCCTACTATTATTCTAATTGTTTTAATAATTTGCTTGACTGCTCACCATAGAATCCTTTTCTTGATGCAATCGATTTAAACTGATTCATAGCCTTTTGACGTTCATCAATCCTAAGATAACATAACCCAATGTACCACTCAGATTGTTCAACTAAGAGATTATCTCCGTGCCGAATAACTTCAGAGAATGAACTGATTGCGTGGGTGAATTCTCCAAGCTCCTGATAAGCTACACCTTTGTAAAAATTAATACTAACCAAATCTTTATTAGTTGTGGAGGATTGATTCAAAGAATTCAATGCTTCCTGATATTCACCTCCCTGATTGATTTCATGTAAGGCAATACTAAAGCTACTACCTGTGCTTGTGGCTGACCTTGAAACACTTTCTCCACCTTTATATGGCTGATAATAGGTTGCATAAAGCTGGAGATTCGAATAAGTTTTACTGCGGATCAAGGAAGTAAAGACTACCATCAGCACAATAACCGATGCGGCAGCATACCAAAATAAAGTCTTCCTTTTTGGTGATATAATTCCTAGTTTTTCATCATCATTATCCCTTTGTTCCTGGGAAATATTTTGCAGGTTGGATCTCAGAGCCATGATATCAGATTCAGCTACAGCCTGATCCACCTCCCTATGAAAAGATAAGTCAGCAGCTAACCCATGATTTATCATCAACTCATCTTCAAAAAGTGCCATTGCAGGATCATCCAATTCTTCATTCAGATAGCTATCTAATTCATCAACTGAAAAAGAATGAGAATATTCATTTTGAATCATCCCTTTTAAAGTGGATCTTAGATTCATAATATCCTGCTCTTCAATAGCGTTATTGATCTCAAAATGGAGATCTATTTCGTTAGAAAGTGCGGAATTCATAACCGCTTCTTCCCTGATTAATCTTTCAATTTCATTATCGAGCTCACCATCCACCAAATCTTCAATTTCTTCAAATGTGCGCTCGTGAACTGATATACCTTGTGCAATGGACTGAAGATTAGACCTTAAGTCAATAATATCCCTTTCATTGGCAGCATTTCTAATTTCTTCAAAAAGGTGTTCATCTTCAAGTGACATCATTTGTTGATCCAGTTCAAGTATAGCGGACTCATCTGTAAACAGATCATGAATAACTTCTTTGGAAATAACGGAGTGATTTTTGA
>JANYJT010000248.1 GCA_025358395.1 Bacteroidia bacterium | reverse complement strand
GAAAAAGGTGTTATTTTTGCAACGCTTTAGAAAATAAACCAAAGCAAATAAACTCCTTAGTAGCTCAGTTGGTTAGAGCGGCGGACTGTTAATCCGTAGGTCGTAGGTTCAAGTCCTACCTGAGGAGCATTTTAGATTAATAACGCACTGATAATCAGTGCGTTATTTTTGTTTGAAGAGCTTTTAAAAGAGAAGATTGCGCGTCTTATTTTTTTAGACGCTTTTTTACTTCACCCCTTTTCACCCCCGGGATCTTATATTTAAGAGACTATTCAACGATTTAATTTTGCAGTATTAAACTATACTGCCATGAAAAACTTAAAAGAGTCGCTTAATTTGATTTGCCGAGTGCTGTTTGTGCTGATATTAATAGGTTCGCCTGTACTAACATCCTGTATAAAGGAAATCATCAACGAAAATACAACAAATCCACTACAGACAAATTACCACATGGGTTTGGTCCCCACTCCATCATCAGTGTATGCAAAGATACCTTATGCGGACGAACCTTTACCCAGTGGGACCTTACCTACTTCATTTTTATTGGGAATTCCGTCAATACCGTTTGACCAGGGTCAAATTGGTTCATGCGCAAGTTGCGCTTCATCAATGGCAAAAAGTGTTCTTGACCATACAAAAAACAGCACTCCATACCCGAACAACGGAATCATATATTCTCCATCATTCCTTTTTAACCAATGCCATGTTGATCCTAACAGTTGTGATGCAGGCTCCTCTCCCTACTCAAACCTGGAAATATTAAAAAACCAGGGTATCTGCAAATTGTCAGAAATGCCATATGATAAAAACAATTGTTCAACTTTGCCATCAAGTGCACAAATTAGTCTTGCTTCTTCTCATAAAATAGATCACTATTTTAAGATTGATCCGATAAGCATTTCATGGATCAAGGAGTATATCTATGCCGGATTACCAGTTATTATTGCATTCCAAATAGATAATTTCTTTGAATCTGCGACAGCCAATAGTATTTGGAAGGGATTTGGACTCGTTTCAAGAGGGTACCATTGCACAATGCTTTATGGATGGGATGACAGTAAAAATGCATTTAAAATGCTGAACTCTTGGGGGAGTGGTTGGGGAAACAACGGAACTATCTGGGTTGACTACAATTTCTTACAAAGTGGATCATCTATTTTTTATGGTAAGATCTTTACAGAAGCATACATTATCCAAAATCCGGCAATAACAAACAACAGTCCTGTTGCTCAGTTCTCTACGAGCAGTAGTACTTCGATTATTGCTGGATCATCAGTTTCATTCATCGACCAAAGTTCAAATAACCCAACATCCTGGTCTTGGAGCTTCCAAGGTGGAACACCTAGTATATCAACTTCGAAGAATCCAACCATTATATACAATAATCCGGGAACTTACAATGTTTCATTGACGGTCAGTAACCAGAGTGGCAGTGACTCTAAAACCATACAGAGTTATATTTTAGTGAATCAATTAGTTCAGATTCCAGTTGCACAGTTCTCAGTAAATAGTACAACGATTACTGCCGGTTCATCTGTATCCTTTACAGATCAAAGTGCAAATACTCCGACCGCCTGGTCGTGGAGTTTTCCTGGTGGAACGCCCAGCTCATCAAATTTGAAAAATCCGACTGTCGTGTACTCAAATCCCGGTGTTTTCAGTGTAACTCTGAATGCAAGTAATCAGAGTGGCGCAAGCGCAAAGACTTTGACCAATTACATTCAGGTTAACCAATCTGTCCAGACACCGGTTGCCGACTTTACGGCCAATAGCACAACTATTGCTGCCGGTTCATCTGTTACCTTTTCAGATCAAAGCACAAATACCCCAACCGCTTGGTCGTGGAGCTTCTCAGGCGGAACACCTAGTACTTCCAACTTGAAAAATCCGACAGTCATCTACTCCAATCCAGGCGTTTTTAGTGTGACCTTGAATGCAAGTAACCAAAGCGGTGCCGGTGCCAAAACTCTGACTAATTACATTCAGGTTAACCAAGCTATTCAGGCACCGGTTGCACAGTTTGCTGCCAGCAGTAGCACTACCATTACAGCTGGGTCATCGGTTTCATTTGTTGATCAAAGCACGAACACGCCTACTTTCTGGTCGTGGAGTTTTCCCGGTGGAACACCCAGTACGTCAACCTTGAAGAATCCGACTATCATTTACAATAGTCCCGGAATCTATAATGTGTCATTGACAGTCAGCAATCAGAGTGGCAGTGACTCGAAGACATTACAGAGCTACATTCTGGTCAACCAACTTATTCAGACACCAGTTGCCCAGTTTGCTGCGAGTGGCAGCACTACCATTTCAGCCGGGTCGTCAGTTTCCTTTGTGGATCAGAGTACAAACACTCCTACTTCTTGGTTATGGAGCTTTCCTAGCGGGACACCCAGTACATCAACTTCCAAGAATCCAACAGTGATTTATAATAATCCAGGCACCTACAATGTATCATTGACAGTCAGCAATCAAAGTGGTAGTGACTCGAAGACATTACAGAGCTACATTCTGGTCAACCAACTTATTCAAACGCCAGTTGCCAAGTTTGCTGCAAGTGGCAGCACTACCATTTCAGCCGGGTCATCAGTTTCATTTGTCGATCAAAGCACGAACAATCCTACATCATGGTCTTGGGGTTTTCCCGGTGGAACACCCAGTACTTCAACTTCAAAGAATCCAACTATCATCTACAATAGTCCCGGAATCTATAATGTGTCATTGACAGTCAGCAATCAGAGTGGCAGTGACTCTAAAACATTACAGACATATATTTTAGTTAATCAATCTGTTCAGATGCCTGTTGCCCAGTTCACCGCGGGCAGCAACACAACAATTACAGCCGGGTCTTCAGTTTCCTTTGTCGACCAAAGTACAAACACACCGACTTCATGGTCATGGAGTTTTCCAGGTGGAACACCCAGTACATCAAATTCAAAGAATCCGACTATCATCTACAATAACCCCGGCACCTACAATGTATCATTGAAAGTTAGCAATCAGAGTGGCAGTGACTCGAAGACATTACAGAGCTACATTCTGGTCAACCAACTTATTCAGACACCAGTTGCCCAGTTTGCTGCAAGCGGTAGTACTACTATCACTGCCGGTTCTTCTGTATCCTTCGTTGATCAAAGCACTAACACTCCTACTTCATGGTCATGGAGCTTCCCTGGCGGGACTCCCAGTTTCTCAAATTTGAAAAATCCTACTGTTATCTACAATAATCCCGGAAATTATAATGTTAATCTGACTGTTTACAATCAGTCAGGATCAAATTCGCTTGGAAGATCAGAATATATTTTGGTAACATCGAACCAAATTAATATTTGTGGACAGCCGTTTAAAGATGTCAGAGACGGAAATACTTATGCAACGGTGAGCATTGGAAGTCAATGCTGGATGGCAGAAGATTCGAGATTTGCATCTCCAAAATCCCTGTTGTGGAATGGCCATAGGTACTATGAATATTCAGATGCAATTAATATCGCACCAGCGGGCTGGCACCTTCCATCGGATAAAGAATGGCAAACACTTGAAATATTTTTAGGAATTAATCCTACTGAAGCAAATTCAGATGGTTGGAGAGGGACTGATCAAGGCTATACGGTAAGAGCCGGAGGTTCATCCGGTTTAAATCTGAACTTGAATGGTGCTGCTTACCTTGATTCAAATAACAGAATTGTATTTTCAGGATTTAATGGTGGTGGATGCTATTGGACATCAACAAAATATTTCAATAATAGTCCTTCCATTAACAGCTATATGACAATAGGTAGACTGGTTAATTTAACAGTTCCAGCACAAATTTACAGATTTAATAGCGATGTGGTTAACAATTTTTATTCAGTTAGATTCATAAGAGATTGAGTGTCAAATCAAATTCTTCCTCCAATTTTGTAGTCTGCCCCTTTATACCCCCATAAACCCCATTATATTCGATTAACCACTTATATATTTTTGACGAACTATCTTAACAACATTTGCAATGAAAAACTTAATCTACGCGTTTTTAGTTCTAAGCCTCCTCTTTGGGTTGAGCAAT
>JANYJT010000232.1 GCA_025358395.1 Bacteroidia bacterium | reverse complement strand
GTGGTAAGCGGGCATCCGATCTGCATTGCGGTCAGAGTAGTAAAAAATGGTTTTACCGTCAATGGCATATTTCCCGGTAGGGTAGGTTACTGCATTGCCTGTGTAATAGACCCAGGTAGCTGAAAAAGTCCATCGCTTGTTTAGCTCAAACATCCCCACAAGAGATAGATCATGCGTCCGGTCCTGTTTGGCAGGGAAATAATTGCCACTGTTAATGGCATCAAATTTTCTTTCACTGCGCGATAAAGTATAACTGATCCATCCATTGAAGCGACCAAATTTTTTCTTAAGGAATACCTCAAGACCGTAGGCGCGGCCTTTCCCGAAAAGGATTTGAGATTCGACATTTTCGTTAAAAAGCAGTTGTGCCCCATTTTTGTAATCGATCTGGTTCAGGAGCTTTTTATAATACGTTTCTACTGAGAATTCAAACTTATTGTCGCTAAAATTGTGGTAATAACCCAATGATACCTGATCCGCAAGCTCAGGTTTGACGATATTGCTGCTTGGAATCCACAAATCAGTTGGATTGCCTGAGGTGGAATTTGAAAGCAGGTGAAGATTCTGCACATTCCTTGACAATGAAGCTTTCACGGAAGTTGTTGGGTTAACCAGCAAATCCAGCGTAATGCGTGGCTCCAGGTCAAGATAGTTCTGTATAAATTGTCCAGACCGAAAAGATGCCAAACTGGTTATTCTTCCGTTCTGATCGTAGGTGTAAATATCTCCGGGACCAAGTGAGCTGAAAAGCGTGAGCCTGGAGCCATATTCCACTTTAAAAAAGTCGCTGAACCGATACTGATGAGAGAGGTAAAAAGAGTTTTCCCAATCATATTTGTTGGTAAGCTTTTTTAAATCAATGTTGCTGTCAGAGGTGATCACTCCCGGAATTATTTTATGATATATGGAATTGAATCCAAATTTCAGGGTAGAATTTGTCTGGATATAGAATTGAAAATCCTGTTTAAGGCCATAATCCTGAATCCGGGAGATGATGTTCAGTTTGTTCCCATTGTTGATGAAAATTTTGTAGTCATAGTTGCTGAAAATCAAAGAGGTATTTGAGAACAACCTGTCTGAAAAGAGGTGGTTCCAGCGTAATGTCCCGGACACATTTCCCCAATTGATTCCGAAAGTATTTTTAAGTGTAATCAAATCCTTTCCAAAATATCCGGAAAGATAGATCCTGTTGTTGCCGTTGAGTCGATAGCTGGCCTTGGCGTTTAAATCATAAAAAAAAAGCCGGGTCTGCCTTCGCGAGGAGTCGGAAGATAGCTTTAAAAACAAATCCGCATAGGTCCTTCTGGCCGTAATCATGAAAGAGCCTTTCTCTTTGACAATTGGACCTTCCACGCTTATCCGTGATGAGATGAGGCCGATACCTCCTGATATTTTCATCTTCCGGTCGTTGCCGTCGTTCATCTTGATGTCCAGAACCGACGACAATCTGCCGCCATATTCAGCGGGCTCGTTTCCTTTGTAAACCGTAACATCCTTGATGGCATCTGAGTTGAAAACCGAGAAAAAACCCATCAGGTGAGACGCATTGAAAACGGTGGCTTCATCAAGAAGAATGAGGTTCTGGTCTGAAGAGCCTCCACGTACATTGAAACCACTGCTTCCTTCGCCGGCGGGCTTTATTCCCGGCAATAGCTGAATGGTTTTCAGGACATCATTCTCGCCAAATAATACCGGGATGCTCCTGATCTCATTGGTATTCAGCTTCTGCATCCCCATGGTGGTTTTTGAGATGTTTTCATCGCGGCGCTGACCGGAAACAACAACTTCATCCAGGGTATTCACTTGTTCGTCAAGCGCGAAATTTTGTTTGACAGATTGGTTTAGGACAATTTGTTTGATTTGAGGGGTAAAACCAACAAACTGACCGTTTAGTTGATAATTTCCTTCAGGAAGTGTGATGGAGTAGAAGCCATAGGCATTGGTACCCGTTCCTTTTCCTTTTAATTCTTTGATGGAGATGGTGGCTCCTATCAGGTTTTCGCCAGTTTTGGCATCCTTGACATATCCGCTGATGGTATATTTTTGCTGCGCAAAAGCTACAATTGAGCACAAAAGAGACAAGGCAGTTAAATGAAATTTTAATTTTTTCATACAATATATCCTATCATAACCAACCATCTCAGTAACCTCGATTTTGTTAACGGGATATTTAAAATCCTATGAAGAGGTTTATGCGTTTTTGCAACAGCAATGTTAATCATTCAATTTCAAAATGTAACCTCATTTTCAGAGAAACTAACGTTGAAGCTTTGATTGATTATTAGTATGTTTATACCAATTCTGTTCATCTCCAACTACAAAACAATTGTCATGACAACTTTTATGATCCTTTCTACCTTACTGATTACACTGGCACTGATATTTTATTCAATTGGTGTGTGGGCAGAAAGAATTGCCCTTTATCTGAAAGGCTGGCACCTAATTGCTTTCTGGACCGGTTTTGTTTTCGATGTTTCAGGAACCTGGGCGATGAGTAAGTTGTCGCCTGATCCATTTGATATTGCTGATCCTCATACCTTAACCGGCCAACTTGCCTTGTGGCTGATGTTAACCCATGCCATTTGGGCCACATTTGTTGTCTTTAAGGGAAGCGAAAAGCACCGCATGGAGTTTCATGCATACAGTTTAATGGTATGGCTTTTTTGGCTGATTCCTTATTTTGGAGGTATGTGGATGGGGATGGCGAATTAAATATTTTCTAAGGCTTATCTTTCTTAACCGACAATGGTTTCCCTTTTTCTCCAAGGTAAAATGCCAGCAGCACGAGTTCCTCTTTTTCATTGTTAATTCCCCTGTGCAGCGTATGAATGACCTCAGCGAACGAACTGTTTTCTTTGAATTGAACGACCCTGTTGTCTTCAAATTCCACCGTTAGGGTCCCTTTTAAAACGTAAGCGAAAACCGGAATATTGTGCTCATGCCAGCCTGTCGTTTTCCCCGACGGAATGGTAACTTTCAACATGGTCACTTCCTCATTCTGAACATTGGGATACCGGATCTTCTGTCCGAGGGAGGTCGTGTCGCTCTTCAGGATCTGCTCGATAACCAGATCATTGTTGTATTGCGCTTTCCCTTGAACGACCAGGATGAAAAGAAACAAGGAAATTAGAATTAAATTTCTCATGATACGAACTGTTGGATATAATTAATTTTGTTGCAACTCTTTAAAGGAAAGATCCATGAGCTGATAGTTGCGCCAATTCTTGAAATCGTAGTGCCACCATTCACTTTCATAAGGTATAAATCCATACCTGGACATTATATCACGCAACTTTTGCCTGTTTTTCAGGGCTTCAGGCGTTAAGTTCATATAGGCATGCGTTGCTTTTTCAGTGAAATCATCAAAGGCAGTGGGCATTTTAAGTTCTTTTCCTGATTTTAAATCGATTAGGGTCAAATCGATTGCGCAGCCCCTGTTGTGCCTGGATCCTTTTTTCGGAGAGGCCACAAAAGTTGTATCGGGATATACCTCGAAAAATTTGAGTGTAACCGCATAAGGACGATATGCATCATATATTTTAATTCCTATACCACGACTCTTAAGCTCCGTCTGGATTTTTACCAATGCTTCTGCAACAGGTTTTCTGGCAAATGCTTTCGGTGCCGTATAGATCGTCTGATGCGTAAAATTATTTGGGGTTGAATACCGGATATCCAATACAACACCTCTGATAACTTTTTCAAGATCGACAAGTTGATTGGAAGAATCCTTTTGAACCAGGCGATTGTAATCAGCCATGGCAGAGACTATTTCGAGACCATAAGGATTGGCTTTTTGTGGTAGTTGCTGCCAGGAAATAAGGAAAATCAGCAGTAAGAGAGAGCTAAAGGGAAAGAGGATTTTCCTTAATACTTTGAATTTACTTCTTCTAATATTTGTAATAATCATAAATTTTAGAGACAAAAGCAGGTATTGAAATTCTTACCAAGATACGGGTTTGGCTTGAAACTTGACTATAACACTGATTAATCAATTCCATTTCTGTAAAAAGTACATAGTTCGTATTTTCGACATTGAAACATCAATTATTATGATCAGAATTTAGTAACTTGCATTCTTCCAAACCTAATCTTTAAATCTCAATTCGTAAAAAAAAACATGGCAAAAAAAAATGGATCAGTTTCTGAAGAGCCTTTAGAAAAGCAACTTTGGAAAACAGCTGATAAGCTACGCAAGAATATAGATGCTGCAGAATACAAGCACGTCGTTCTTGGACTGATCTTCCTGAAATATATCTCAGACTCTTTTGAAGAGCTATTTACTCGACTTAAAGAAGATGTGGTCAATGGTGCTGATCCTGAAGACAAGGACGAATATAAGGCTGAAAATGTGTTCTTTGTTCCACAGGATGCCCGGTGGACTTATTTACAGTCAAAAGCCAGGCAGCCCGGAATTGGCAAGTTTGTCGATGATGCCATGGATGCCATCGAAGCTGAAAATGCCTCACTGAAAGGTGTTCTTCCAAAGGTTTTTGCCCG
>JANYJT010000210.1 GCA_025358395.1 Bacteroidia bacterium | reverse complement strand
TGGGCAAGCTCATTCCCGTTTCCTCCCAAGTCTGAGCTTGCATCTTTCGGGTAATCATCCATATCAAATTTTTTCTCCCCGGTAACACGGTATTTCTTTGAAAGCTTCTTGGCGAATTTTATAAGATCTGTACTATTCGGCGGAGTGCCTTCATGCATTCCAATGCTTTCAGGATCTGGAACCGGAATATTTTCATTTATTTTTGTCATGGGTAAATTTACAGTGATATACGCCTATTATTTAAAGTCCTTGAAGTTCTAAGATTTTTTCCTGCGTGTCGAAAATGCTAAATAAATTCGAAAATCCGGATATTCTGAAAATTTCCTGAATAGCGGGTTGCATATTGCAAAGATAAAGTCTCCCATATATTGAAACCACTTTTTTTTGTGTAACCAGGAATACCCTTAATCCGGAACTGCTGATGTAATTCATTCCGCTGCAATTGAAGATCAAATTTTTTTTCCCACTATCAATCAGTTGGTTGACCTCTTCCTCCAAAGCGGAAGAGTGGATTGTTTCGACTTTTCCCTTGAGATACAGAACTGAATAATTCCCGATTTTTTCCTTCTTAATGTCCATGCTATTTTCTTTTGTGGAATAGATAAAGTCAATAAATTTATCGACCTTGGTCTTGCCGATTCCCTGATTTCAAAAATTACTTTAGTATATTCTTCCTGACTGTCTCCATTAAAGGGCCAATTTGTTTGAGTTCCGTTACTCTTGTTTTTTAGATGATTATTTTATGTGTATTTTTATATCTGTTTCTTCCTCATTTTAACTTATACTGGAATTCATTCTGCATTTTAATGCACAGTATATAAAAGTGAAATTGATCCATTTAAGGAGAGTATCTTTTTATGCAACAATCAATCAAAAATATAAATATATTTAGTTTATATAAATAACCAGGACGGAAATCTTTTCCCAAATACCTTGAGAAAGACAATAATTAACTAAAAACCTGAATCAAAAAAGTAAAAATATATTTATGGGTCAAGCTGTACAATCCGGAATTAAAATATTGGTGGTTGATGATGAATCCGATATGGAACCTATGATCCGGCAAAAATTCCGCCGCCATATACGCGAAAAGACTTTCGATTTTGAATTTGCTTTCAACGGAATAGAAGCCCTTGAAAAAATTATTGAATTCCCCGAAATTGGCATTGTACTTTCCGATATCAATATGCCGGAGATGGATGGGTTAACATTACTTTCAAAAATAAAGGAATTGAAAAATCCGGGGTTGAAAACAGTAATTGTTTCAGCCTATGGCGATATGGACAATATAAGGACGGCTATGAACAGGGGCGCATTTGATTTTATCACTAAACCTGTAAATTTTGAAGATCTCGAAATAACCATCAATAAAACTCTTATGGAAATACTGACCATAAGGCGCTGGTTAACTGAGCATGATCAATTGGTTTCGATCCATTACGACCTGAACATCTCGCGTGAAATCCAACAGGCCATCTTGCCCAAAAAATTTCCTCCATTCCCCGATGAACCAAGTTTTGATATTTATGCCTCAATGGTTGCCGCAAATGAAGTTGGAGGTGATTTTTACGACTTTTTTATGATTGATAAGCACCGACTTGGTTTTGTGATTGGAGACGTTTCCGGCAAAGGAATTTCGGCCGCAATTTTTATGGCTGTGAGCCGTACATTGATTCGTGCAACCGGACTCAAAGGCGATTCAGTGAGTGAATGCATGCGCTATGCGAATAATCTTCTCTGCAAGGAAAGTGTTTCTTCCATGTTTGTAACTGTCTTTTACGGAATACTGGATACACAAACCGGCATTGTTGATTATGTGAATGCAGGCCACAATCCTCCGTTTTTAATTTCTTCAGACGGAATCAGCAAAGTTGAATTGACCGATGGATTGGCACTTGGTGTCCTTGATGATTTCAGCTTCCGGTCCGAAAAATTGGAATTGAAGAAAGGTGCCAAGCTTATACTTTATACTGATGGGGTCATTGATGCATATAACCAGGAAGATACAGCCTACGGAGAAGAAAAATTCATCAATTTTCTAAGTCAACATCATGACCTTCCAATTGAAGCATTGATTAAAAAATCATTCACAGACATCAATGATTTTGTCGGAAATGCACCTCAGTCGGATGATATCACTCTCCTGGGAATAACCTTTAATGGGTAGGGAACTTAAACGGGATCAATCTTTTATTACCTTTGAATTGCAATAATTATTGAGGCAATACAATTGTAAATTCAGTACCTTCGCCTTCCTTCGTTTCCACTCTGATGTCACCTCCATGGGCTTTGATTATATCATAGCTAAGAGATAATCCCAATCCTGTGCCCTGGCCGGTAGGTTTAGTCGTAAAGAAGGGTTGAAAAATTTTATCCAAAACTTTCTGGGGGATCCCAATACCATTGTCACTCACAAGGATTTCGACATGATTACCAACCGATTTTGTACGGATTGAAACAACAGGTTCGTAACCTTCCAACTTCATTTTCTTTCTTTCAGTAACAGAATAAAAGGCATTGTTCAATATATTGAGTAAGACCCTTCCTATTTCCTCTGAAACGACATTGATTTTTCCAAGAGTGCTGTCAAAATCTGTTTTTAAACCGGCATTGAATGATTTGTCTTTCGCCCTTAAACCATGGTACGCCAATCGTAGAAATTCATCCGCCAGCCTGTTGATATCTATATGCTCCTTAACGCCAGTGCTGCTTCGGCTATGTTGTAACATTGCTTTAACAATGCTGTCAGCCCTCTTACCATGATGGTTGATCTTTTCAAGATTGCTTTTCAAATCTTTCACAATCTGTTTTACTTCCGCACCATTACCCTGCTCAATCTCTGTCTGCATCTCCTCCAGAAGTTCATTGCTTACCTCCGAAAAATTGTTCACAAAATTCAGCGGATTTTGTATTTCATGCGCTATACCAGCAGTTAACTCTCCCAGGGAAGCCATCTTTTCAGACTGAATGAGTTGTGACTGCGTGTTTCGCAACTCCTCAAGAGTGAGCTCCAATTCCTCTTTCTGATGGGTGAGTTCAGCCGTTCGTTCAGACACCAATACTTCCAATTCGACTTTTCTGGCGGCTATGGCCTTGTTAAGCTCATCCTCCTGTTCCCGTTTAATGCGCTCCTTTTCGGCAGCTTTGTACTGTCTGTTTTGACTCCAAAGGGTAGCGACCAGCCAAATAATCGAAAGTGCTACGCCATTTTTAAAATAGCCCTCATAACTTTTGAAAAATACCGGACCAATCAGTTCTGTCAGATCACTTATCAATGAGACCAAAAAATATGGCAGAAATGCAAATGCAAACATCCGCATCGGTCTCAGCTCATTCTGTTGAATTGAAAAGACCAGAATTCCAAGGAGATAAATATGCCATATCCATTTGGTAACTTCCTGATCAGAGAATATAACATCCGCCGAAAAAAGTACAATTGAAAAAATCAACGCATTTTTAAAAAGCTTTTCCCAATGTGAGAGTTTATTGGAAACAGCATATTTCCTTATGCGGGCTGAAAAGGCAATACTAACAATTAATGGTGTTACAGAAAGAGACATAGTAGTTCATTTGAAGAGTATCTTTTACGTATGCTTCCGGCAGTCGGTCGTAATACTACCTTGAAATCGATAATAGTCAGGTGGCTACTTCGACTGTCAATGAATATCGAATGGTAAAATTAGTTAAAAATTTAGCTAATAACCTGAATAAAAATCGTTAAACAACATTTTGAATGTTCCATAGGTCTGTCCGCGGAAGGTGATTTCAGGGCCAAAAGCACTTAGCTTCCCTTTCCCAACCTTTGCTTCGAAAGCAGCTACACCATTGAGTAAATATTCCTGCCCGAAAGCCCATCCACTTCTTAATGGCTGAGCAGAATCAAACCAGGCAATGGGTTTTATCAGTCCCATGCTAACTGCCTCCGGCGTTAGGTTGAAAACCGGACTCGAATCAAAGAAAAGATCTGCCTTGGAATTCATTCCCCAGGCAGTAGAAAGTGTTGAATCAATCCTCACACGCAGCAGACTTCCGGGAATATAAAATTTGTCAGACGACAACGGAATCTCTTTTCCCTTGATCATCTCCACAAGCGAGTTGGTAACTCCAAGTTTCAAATGGTAGGCAAGATTAGTACTTCTGCCAATTGTAGCAATGGTTCCACCGCTTTCAAGAAATTTTTTCAGCGAGACAATTGATGTATCCGCCGTGATTTTCCCCCACTGATATCTGTATTCTTTGGGAATGTCCGTAATTTTAGTGGTATCCCGCGAAGGTCTTTGTTCGGTTTCTGACAAGGAGGGTATGGCCCCGCTCACAAAGAGGATCAAATCATATTTCTTTTGCAGGTTGCCCTCATTGATCTCTTTTGCATAGATCGTTTGGAACTGAAACTGATGCTTTTCCAGGATCCACCTCATCCAGCCTGCCGAAATAGAACCACCATATGTGTCCCAGAGGGCTATTCGCAGCGGTGCAATTTTTCCTGTCAGATGATCAGGACGCCGGTTGATTAAGCCAACCGACAGACCAAAATCCTTAGACGCTTTCTCAAGTATAACTTTTGCCTTATTGCCGGCAGGAACATAAAAAGATCCTTCTCCTACCCGGATCGCACTTCCGGGATCCTTTTTGAAGCGATAAACCGCCTGGCCTGCCCGAAGTAACTCATTGACGGCGACAAAAGATTGGTCACATCTTGAATCCAGTACATAACCTGAAACAGAAGCAGAGCCGTCAAATTTTCCTTGTGGCAACTGAATCTGACCGTAAGGCAGAACCTCAAAAGGCCCCTTAAAATCATGCAAGACACGCTTAAACTCAATTCCCATAGAAAAAGCCGGGGTCCATCCCGCTATATCATAAGGTTTTACAGGAGGTCCTCCCGGATACAGAAAATCATTGGGATGATCCTGAGGCTCAAACACATCAAGAATAAACGGTCTGAATGCCTGGTTGGTCTTCACAATAAAAGAACCCGATTGGTAAATATTCCCGTCAACTGTGAATGAGGTTGTTGCTTTGTACACACTGATTCCGGACTGAATCAATGAATTGACAAACTTGACGGCAGTTGGGAAATCTGGTTGATTAGCCGGGAGTATATATCCTCTGGGATCCCTCAACATGGAGTCTTTAAAGAGTACATTGAAATATTTTTGCGGAATGGTATCAGATCTCTCCCTGGAACTTACACTTACGGTATCACTGCCCTTGCTCTTTTTTGGATCCGCTTTTGATGCGTTACTGATGGCATCAACACGCTTGGAAGAAATAGTCCAGTTATCTCTGTTCCCTGCATCAATGGAGCTTTTTCCCATGTAATAAATATTGTACAGCAGATGTTCCCTGTTGCGTGCAGCATAATCGAGAACTGCATAGTTGAGGGAAATGGAATAATCGATGGATTTTTTGAAATTCCATTTTTGAGGCATCACCGGATAGGGGGTATTTCCACTGGGAAGCAAACGGGAGGGAACCAAAGGAACAGAGGAAGGAGTTGGATTTCCAATAATTTCAGTCAGTAAACCGATCATGTTGTGAAAATAGGCAGTTGTCCGCAATCCGCCATTGTACCAGGTGGAAAATGCGGAACCACCGCGTTCGGTGTACCCAGGTTTCCCTTCTGAAATCAATCTGTTGATCATGGAAGCGCCCAATGCATCTATTCCCGAGATAACCAATGGATTAAAAAGATAATTAAAGGGATCACGGTAAGGTGGGCCGGCAACAACTGAACCGGCCGGACCGGATTGGTGATGGTTGTAAATTATCTGAGGCATCCATTCGAGGTAAAGTTGATTGCCAATGTTTTGAGTCTCTTTCATGTTCATCATGTAGAAATCCCTGTTGTTATCGTGACCGGCATATTTTTGATAAAGCCTGGGCAATTGTGAATAGGATCTTTTCAAAGTGTCCGGATTGCTCATGTACCAGTTTGAAACCAGCTCCTGTCCGTCTGGATTGGCATGAACCAAAAGGACGATAACTTCATCCAAAATCCGTAATGTTTCAGGGTCATTTCGGCTAACAAGTTGCCAGAGTGTCTCAATTAGCTGGTGTGTACCAACTGTTTCGGTGGCATGAAGTCCGCCGTCAATCCAGACAACGGCTTTGCCTTCGGCTGCTAAATCCCTTGCTTGTTGGTCCGTCAGCAATTCCGCACGGGCCATTTTTTGAGCAATTTCCTTGTATCTGTCAATTTTCTTTAAGTTTTCGGGAGAAGATACTACCATCATGTACTGAGTTCGCCCTTCCTCCGTGAGTCCCATATTGACAAGACTGACACGGTCGGAAATGGATGCTATCTTTTTAAAATAAGCCTCAGTCTGAGCATAGTTGGCCAGTTTGTAGTTCTCACCTATCGAAAACCCAAAATGTTGTTTTGGCGATGGTATGGTTTGAGCCAAAGAAAACATGGTTAATAAAATCAAAAATAACAATCCTGATAGAATTTTAAAGTTCATTGGTATAGTCTTGAAGAGAAGTCAAATGGCAGACTTTCTAAGTTTCGAATATAGCAAAATGCACTCAATTTCAGAAATATCCATTCGATCCTGACTTGTTGGCTTTGTCGGTATTTCCCCTACAAATAAATCAGCCTAAATACTACTTGGAATCTCCCGGGTGCCTACCATTTTCAGGAGAGGTTCAACATATTTTTAACCACATATGTGGGTCTGGATGTTCCAAAAGTATCCGGGTAAAAATTTCAGAAAATAACAAGGCAATGAATTCAATTCTCTTCACAAAATTGTTACAAGCAGAAGCACTAAACTTGTACCACGGGGATACAACTCCTGAAAATTTTATTTCCAGGGTTAGACCAATGATTGAGTTCCTACTGAAGAGTAAAACAACAGATACCATGTCAGAAAGTGACCTTGAGGAAATATTGGTTTCTTCCAGTCCCGAAGAAAAACAAGATTCTTCCAATAGAAACTGCTTCTTCGATGTGGTAGATCTCTCCATGTACAGGGCAAACTAAGAAAGTAACATCGGAAAAATTTCAAGTCAATAGAAAACATTCATTAAACGCCAATACATTTTCATTTTCAGTATCATATTTAGCTAAAAAGAAATCGGAATAAATTTCAATCTGCATACCAAAAATCTAAAATGTTCGTGCCTGAGCGTATCCCTTACCTCTCAGGCACGAACATTTTTGTAAATTCGTAGCCTGAAATCCAAACTATGCTGAACAAATATTTCCGTATTTCATTCATCCTACTCTTCGTTTTTCAGAACATTTTGCATGCTGAAAATTCTTTTATTAAAATTTTTCAAGTCGAAGGGAAAGACAGTTTATTGATTAAAAAGAGCATCAATTTCAATTACAAGATTCATGCTTCCAAGGCTTCTGAACAGATTAAACTTGATGGAATCATCGATGAAAAGGATTGGCTGAAGGCTGAGTCAGCAACCGATTGGTACATGGTTTTACCCTATGATACCGGGCATTGCGTTGCAAAATCAGAGGTAAAGATGCTTTATGATGAGAAGGCTTTCTACCTGGCTTTGATTTTTTATGATACCCTTCCCGGAAAACGCCCGGTAGAATCCCTGCGAAGAGATTTTACCTTTGCCAACAATGACAATTTTCTGGTATTCATTGATCCATTCAATGACCAGACAACCGGTTACTCTTTTGGCGTGAATGCTGCCGGAGCAATGTGGGACGGTACCATGAGCGGTGGGGCCGCATCCAACATGGCGTGGGACAGCAAGTGGGAGGTCAAAACAAAGAACTATCCGGACAAGTGGACCGCAGAATTCCGAATCCCGTTTAAATCTGTTCGTTACAAAAGCGGTTCGAACCATTGGAACATTCAGTTTTCGAGGTTGGACCTTAAGCTAAACGAGAAATCTGCATGGGCACCTGTTCCGCGTCAATTTCCAACAGCCTCTTTGGCCTATGCAGGACAGGTACTTTGGAAAACGCCTCCTCCCAAATCCGGTTTAAAGCTCTCCCTGATCCCATACCTTTATGGAAGTGCCTCCCGAAATTTCGAAAAACAGGAACAAACCATTTTCAGGAAAGATTTTGGCATGGATGCCAAACTGGGCTTAACAAGTTCGCTAAACCTTGACTTAACCTACAATCCGGATTTTTCCCAGGCAGAAGTCGATGACCAGGTGACGAATCTGGAACGATTCGAGCTGTATTTCCCTGAAAAGAGACAATTTTTTCTTGAGAACAGCGACCTCTTCAGCAACTTTGGGGCCTCTGGTGTAAGACCTTTTTTTTCGAGACGAATCGGTCTGGATGCCCCTGTCAATGCCGGAGTACGGCTCAGTGGAAGACTGGGAAACGATTGGCGCATTGGAATGATGGATATGCAAACCGGTATTGAAGGTGATTATCTCTCCAGAAATTTTTTCGTTGCCTCAGTGCAGAAGAAGGTTTTTTCCAGGTCAAACATTGGTGTCATCTTTGTCAACAAACAACAGCTCAATATTCCGGAATCCTGGACTGGAAACAGCTACAACCGTGTTGCCGGACTCGAGTACAACCTGGCCAGCAGCAACAATTTCTGGAATGCAAAATTATTCGGTCAGAAATCCTTTAGCCCAAAAGCCAACTCAAAAGAAGAATTTAGTCAGGGATTGAATTTAATATACTCGCGTAAAGCCTATCTTCTTGAGTTGACACAACTATATGTCGGAAAGGATTATAATGCCGAAACAGGATATGCGCCACGGTCTGATTTTATGCGGATTGATCCGAAGGCAACATTCAAATTCTATCCACAGAAAGGATCAGTTGAAAACCATGGTTTTTATGCAGAAAACGACAATTATTTTCTACCCGGAAATTTCAAACTGTCTGACAGGAATATTGGTTTTGATTACTTTGTCAATTTTAAAAACCGGATACATCTTGAATTCAAAACCAACTATTGGTATGTTCTTTTACGTCAGAATTTTGATCCTACCAACAAGGGTTTAAGCTTTCTTCAAACAGGTACCAGTTACCATTGGAATGACGCATCAATCTTATTTAATTCTGACAACAGAAAACCCTTTAAGTATGATCTGTCGATGGGTTATGGTGGCTATTTCAATGGCAACAGATGGTTTGTTCAGGGTGCATTAAATTATCGGCTTCAACCTTATGGTTATATCTCGGTTTTATACAGCTACAATGAACTAATCCTGCCCTCACCATGGAACCGGACAGGATTTTGGATGATAGGGCCAAAACTAGACGTGACATTTACCAACAAATTGTTCTTCACCACATACGTCCAATACAACAAACAAGCAGATAATATCAACATCAATGCCAGATTCCAATGGCGTTACAAACCCGTTTCAGATATTTTTTTGGTTTATACAGACAACTATTTTCCTGAAAATAGAAATGTGAAAAACCGCGCGCTGGTTCTAAAAATGACTTACTGGTTCAATTAGGATTGTTAGATCTGAATATCTGTACTACTGTTTCGTCGATTCATTCCCATTCATTTCTTACAGGTCAAAATATCCATTAAATTTGAGCAACACTATCATTCAAAAAAATATTTCCATGAAGAAATTATTCTTTTGCCTGCTGTTTTTAGGGATATTGTCCGCATGCAGCCACGAAAAGGCCCTAATACGTATGCCCGGCAGAATAAACGACATTGAGAGAATGCTGACCATTCAAAAGAAGCTTACCTCAAATGCTCAGATTCCAATCTGGGGAATTTTGGAGAAGACAGCTTCACAAAATGAAATTCAGGCTATAAAATTTCTTTATGCCTATATGCCATTGAGCGATTTGGCCGACTATACGGGTGAATTTATGCTGGCCAACGTGAGACAAAGCCTTCGTGTCAGAGAGGAGATGACCTGGGGTCGCACCATCCCGGAGGAGGAATTTCTTCACTTTGTCTTACCGCCGAGAGTAAACAATGAAAATATCGATTCCTTTCGTTTGGTTTATTATCCAGAAATAAAAGCCAGAATCAGTGGCTTAACCATGAAGGAGGCTGCTCTCGAAATCAACCATTGGTGCCACGAGAAAGTTAACTACCGTGGAACCGATTCCAGAACCAGTGCACCAATGAGTACCATTAGCAAGACTTTCGGACGATGTGGGGAAGAATCTACTTTTACTGTTGCCTCCTTGCGTACAGCCGGTATTCCGGCAAGGCAAGTCTATACACCAAGATGGGCACACACTGATGATAACCATGCCTGGGTGGAAGCCTGGATAGATGGGAAATGGCATTTTATGGGGGCATGCGAACCCGATACAGATCTCGACAGAGGATGGTTCAGCGAGCCATCTCAGCGAACAATGCTCATCCATACCCGAACGTATGGTCGCTATTTTGGAACTGAGGAGGTGCTCGATGCCGAAGATCGATTTTCCGAACTTAACCTCACAGCCAATTACGCGGTCACTAAAAAAGTAACAATTAAAGTGAACAACAGCGATGGGACTGCCGCTGTGGGTGCAAAAGTAGAATTCAAGCTCTACAATTATGCCGAATTTTATCCACTTGCAACCATACCCACCAACAGCAATGGAATTGCATCTTTTACGACCGGATTGGGCGATTTACTAATTTGGGTCTCCAAAGATGGGAATTATGCCTTCAAAAAACTCAATGTTGCATCAACCGACACGCTTTCTTTGGTTTTGGACAACAAGGGAATAGTCGACTTTACGCAAAACCTTGATCTGGTTCCGCCAAAAACAAGCAGAAATATAGTTCCCGCTAGTGATGCACAAAAGAAAATCAATGATAAACGTTTGTCTCAGGAAGACTCTATCCGAAACAGTTATATGGCTACTTTCAAAGATTCCATTTGGATTCGGTCATTTGCCGGTGATCACCAACTTTCAGCAGACACTTTAATGAAGGTTTTCCGGTTGAGTTATGGCAACTGGAATGAGATGATCAAATACTTTGAAAATCCTCATGCAATAAACAGTAAAATGCTCCTTAGGCTCGTCTCTAATGTCTCTGACAAAGATTTGAGCGATACAAAATCATCCGTATTAGCTGATCATCTGACCGGTACCCTGGGAGTGGGGAACCCATCATCAAAAGAAACTGAACTATTTGATAAATACGTGTTATCCCCACGCGTTGATCTTGAAATTCTATCTCCATGGCGCAATTTTCTCCTCAAAAATCTTGGCAGGGAAATGGCTGTTTCAACTCAAAATGATATGACGATTCTAATAAAATGGATCAAAACGAACATTCGCGTTGACGTAGATGCCAACAAACACTCTAGGGCACCCCTTACGCCCATTGGAGTGTACAACCTTAGAGTAGCCGATCCCCTATCGAGGGATATCTTCTTCGTGGCAGCCTGCCGTACTTTCGGCATTCCCGCCAGGCTCAATCCAGAAACCCAAACTCCTGAATACAACCGTTCAGGGGTGTGGTACCGAGCAGATTTTGGAGACACCATCGCCCTCCCGGAAATGGGGAAATTGCACCTGAAAAAT
>JANYJT010000179.1 GCA_025358395.1 Bacteroidia bacterium | reverse complement strand
GGCATCGGTCACAGCCCTGGTCACATCTTCGAAACGGTCGAGGAAGATAACAGTCAGCCCTTTGGCAGGAAGCTCCTCATCATGGTTCATGGCCCAGTATCCGTTTTGGAGATAATCATGATCGACAGTGCTGAGTTTTTGAATTGTTCCGTAACCGCAATGGTGGTTGGTCAGTACCAGACCGTCTTTTGAAATTACCTCCGCAGTACAGCCTCCGCCGAAATGCAGAACAGCATCTTTCAGGCTGGAGTTGTTAATATCGTATATGTCTTTGGCTGAAAGCTTAAATCCCAGTTCCGACATTTTTTTGCTGTTCAGCTTCTGAATCAGCGGTAGCATCCACATTCCTTCATCTGCCCGAAGAGAGCCTACAGACAAAATGAGGACGGACAAGAATAATAATCCGATTTTTCTTAAGTTCATCATGTTTAGAATTGTATTTGGCTTGTTAAAAGAGTACTGCACCAGACAATGATAACAAAAATGCTCAACGTAAAAAATGAGTATTCTTATCAATGTTCGGCACATAAATCTTTAATGATACATTGACTGAATTGGGGGTGTATGGTTTAAACGAAGCAAAGATTTATCACAACTTTTGAAGTTCATCTCTCATCTAAGGATTCATTTGAGAGAAATTATTTCCTCGACTGCTCCCTGATTGCCCTGAACTCCGAATCTTTGTTCCACGCCGGCCAGGCTCTTGAATTGGCCAGATTGGTGCCAACATGATATAGCAATTTAGCATCCTGAAGCACTCCATTCAGATCATCTCCTTTTGGATAATATTCATCAGATGGAGTGTGATAAGTTTCTTTCCAATAGCGATTTACAATCTCTAAGGTCTTCTCCTTCCCGTATTTTTCAGCATCGACATAACCTTTGGCGTAGATAGCCGGAACACCCTGTTTCACAAAGGGAAATTGATCGGAGCGGAAAAACATGCCGTTTTCCGGATTTGGGTCAGGCGCCAGATATCTGCCTTGTTTGACTGCTTCTTTCTCCACCCAGCTGTCTAACTCCGACTGCCCCGATCCGGTGATCATTACATCCTTAAATTTTCCCAGAAACAGCAGAACATCCGTGTTGATAACTGCAACGGTTTTCTTCATTGGGAAAAAGGGATGTTCCGCATAATAACCTGATCCCAGGAGTCCGGATTCTTCGCAAGTCACGGATAAAAACAGAACCGAGCGTTCGACAGGCTTGGCAGACTTATATGCCCGGGCCATCTCGAGCATCCAGGCAACGGCGCTGGCATTGTCGGTGGCGCCATTGTAGATGCTGTCGCCATTCACCTTTGTGCCAATACCAAGATGATCCCAATGGGCGGTGTAAACGACCACTTCATCGGGATATTTGCTTCCGCGGATCAATCCGCAAACATTGGCCGAAGTTTTTGTTTCGAAACGATTTGAGATTTTCCCTGATACTTTGACCGGCAGGATTTGAGGTTTGAAATTTTTGTCTAACGCCATTTTTTTAGCCTGATCGAAACTCATTCCGCATGCCGAAAAAAGCTGTTCAGCCGCCGATTTCGAAATCCATCCTTCGAAAGCGCAACGATCTGTGTAACCATTCTCCGGTTTCAAGTAGAGTTTTGTTGATTCCCCGTTGTTGCGGACAACATTCCATGGATATCCGGCCTGACCGGTCTCATGAATGATCAGGCAACCTTTGGCCCCACGTCTGGCAGCTTCTTCAAATTTATAGGTCCACCGGCCATAGTAGGTCATGGTATTTCCCTTGAAATAGGAATCATTGGTCCCGTAACCCGGATCGTTCACAAATACCAGGATGGTCTTTCCTGAAAGATCCATCCCCCCAAAATCATCCCGGTTGTATTCCGGTGCTGTGATGCCGAATCCGGCAAAAACAAGCTCAGATTGATCCAACGAAAGTTCATTTTCTACCCTTCTGGAAAATGAGACATAATCAACAAGTTTCTGTAGTTTGATTGGTCCTTTCGGAGTCTTAAAATCGAGGGTGTTCGATATATGTGAAGCAACTGCCAAAATGGGGACTTCCTGAAAATAGCTGCCGTTTGAAGCTGGCTCCAGTCCAATCTCCTTCATCTGAGCTGCAATATAATCCACCGTGATTTTCTCACTTTCTGTGGCAGGCATTCGTCCGGCAAAGCGATCTGATGAAAGAGTTGCTATATGCTTTTCAATGTTTTTATATAAAATGGCATCTTCACCTGAAGGCTTCACAACTGGCGAACAGGCAAGAATAAAAATGACCAAAACCGCTAAGATTGAACTCTTCATACCAAAAATTATATAAATGGTTACTTATTCTTTACCTCAAATTCTTGTAAAATCCAATATAACAGCGGATTACATAATTTAGCCTCACTCAACCACAGAGTACACAGATTAACCCCTGTCCTTACCACAGATTACACAAATGCACACAAATTAACCCCGGTCCTTACCACAGATTACACAAATTACACTAATTAAAGAAGAAAATGCTGTTTCACTGTTTCACTGTTTCACCGTTTCTCCGTTTCTCCGTTTCACTGTTTCACTGTTTCTCCGTTTCTGCACCTCTCTGTTTCGATTATTCCTTTACAAGTAGTCTTGATGAGCCGCCCCTGCATTCACACCCTCCCATCTTCTCATTTTCCGATCTTCCCACTCTCAACTCTCAACTCTCAACTCACTTCATCGGTTTCGAAAGCAAAATCTTATCCCCCTCGTTAAGTCCTCTTTTGATCACGACAAATTTCTCGCTCTGACTCCCGCATTCAACATTTCTGCTATTTACTCCCCCAAATTCTTTGAGGTAGACAAATTGATCAGGTCCGTTTGAAAAGAGTGCGACCCTTGGGATCACCAGTACATTTTGCTCTTTTGAGATGATTATTTCATTGTTGGTGGTCATAGCCGGCTTAATTCGTTTGTTGTCGCTTGAAATGCGGATAATCACTTTGAAAACTTTGGATTCAAAGCCTGACATCTCTTGACCAACATTGGAAATATTTGAAATGACACCAATTTTTTGCTGGTTTTTTAAGGCATCGATGAAGACCCTGACACTGTCGCCGACTTTTATCTTGGCGATATAAATCTCTTCAACATAGGTTTCGGACGCGAGTACAGACAAGTCAGGCAACGTAGCGATAATAGGATTTTGCATGCTCACGTTCGAGCCGATGGTGAGTTTCCGACTTCCACCTCTGCCGAATGTACGGCCATAAATGAGCATTCCGTCTTGTGGGGCAGTGATGCGTGCGGCATCAAAAGCTATTTGGTAGTTCTGATCCTTAAGTGTCAATTCCTTTACCTTGGCTTCCTCTCGTGATACTTGAATTTGCAATGTTTTTTGCGTCATAAGATATGCACGGACCCTGGCATCCATCTGCCTCGAGGTCCGTTCGTAAGACATTTGTGCTTTCCGCTGAAAAGCGGGAGATTCATAAACCGCCTGCTCCACCTCAATTTTCTTGTTTTTGAGATCAAAAGCAAATTGGTCAATGGCATTGCGAAGTGCTACCAGATCGACAGCACTATCGATTTTAGCATCGTTGTAATTGAAAAGGATTCTTTTGAGAACCTCTTCGTTGTTTTCTTTGAGCTGTTTTATTCTACCCTGATCCAGAAGGGCAACATAGTCGCCTTTTGCTACAATTGAACCTTCGGGTATCAGGTCTTTGATTTGCATGTCCCAGAGCTCAAGTGTCCTGTTTCCAAAGATATCAGGCAAGTTAATGAGGATGGCTTTTTCACTCTGAATTTCCCCTTTGCATGAGATGATGGCCTCGAAATTATCCTTTTTTACTTTGTAAATTCCAGCCTCCTGTTTCCTGCCTGAAATCCATAATGCTATCAGGAGCAATACAAAGGGTATCGCTGAGAGCAAAATTCTTTTTCTAGATTTAGATAGGGTCATTGGTTGAGAATTTTATCAAAATCTGCTATCAAATCAGTGTTCTTTTCAAAATCGAACAATGCCAGTCCTCTAATCTGGTAGTAGGAAAGCCAATATTTTCTAAGCGAATTGATGTAAGCCCGCTTTGCATTTTCCAGATCGTTTCGTGCAAGGTTGAGTTTCGTTACATCCAATTTTCCAATTTTAAATCGTCTCATCGTGACATCGAACCCCATTTGGGCAATGGTATCAGCCTTTGCAGAATTCATTACCTGTTCAGATTGAAGATTAAATTCCAGAACGCTCATCAGTACAGATTGCTCAAAGTCGATTCTCTCTTGTTTTATGCTGTTGATGACAATCTCCCTGTTAGATTTGGCCATCAACAGCTGTCCCTTTCTTTTACCCCAGTCTACGATTGGGACAGAAAGTCCGACCAAAGCAATATTTTGGAACTGATTGGGATTTTGGTATGACTCGGCCAGGGAAACGGATTTTTGATTCAATCCGGCTGTGGCATTAATATCCGCGCTCAAACCATTCTGTGATTTGACCAGTTTAACATTGCTGTCCTGTTCCAGGATTCGTCTCTCCTGCGACAAAATATCCGGATTGTTGGTCATGGATTTCTGGATAGCCTTGTCTACATCAATTTGGAGTGAAGCACTGATGGAAGTCGGCAATGTACAATCTAGGACGGCATTTTTTTCAAGACCCAGAAAGCTGTTTAGGTCGGAACGCGCACGCAATAGTCCCTGATTTGCACGGGTTAAAGCGATGCGAGCATTCATCAGGTTCAGTTCAAAATTTAAAAGCTCATCCTGCGTAACTGTTCCGACCTGATAACGTCCCTTGCCAATCTGGTAAAGTGTGTCTGCATTGGCCAGATTTGTTCTTGAGATGTTGATTTCAATCTGGGCATCCACCAGTACAAAAAATTTGGTGGTCGTTTTTACCGCAATGTCCTCTTTCGACTGAATATATTGTTTCTTAGCCGTCTCAAATTTCAAAGGCTCAATTTTGGATTTCCAGTGCATACTGTTATACCCATTTAACCTTTGCCTGTAACCTAAGCTTATCATATTGGAGGAGAACATGGATTGCTGGTCTCCCAGAAAATTTCTGACCATCCCTATGTCGGAACCGGCAGAAAAACTACCACCCGTTAGACCAACATTCTGTGTCATCTTGAGAGAGGCACTCGATGTGATATTTTTCTGCTGACTATATTGCCAACTCTGATCCTGTGGAATATAATCCTGCCTGATGGAGTTGTTGTAGGAGAGCGGATTGGACCCAATTAAAAACTGAGGCAGCTTGTCAGACCTATAATACTTATATTCCCAGTAACTTGACAAATACATGTTCTGTTGTTTGAAAGCATCCAGCGATTGTATGGAGGCCAGATCAATTGCTTCATTCAGTGAGATCTTCTTGGCTTTTTCCTGGGCTAAAGAGATTTGAAATGCAACAACAAGCAGTAAAATGGTGAAAAAACGGTTCATTGGTAATTATTGTCTTAAAGATTCGACAGGGTCTTTGTCGGCAGCTTTTTTGGCAGGGAGATACCCAAAAGTGATTCCGATAAAGACAGAAACGCCGAACGAAATAAATATTGAGAACAGGGATATGATGGTTTTAATATCAAAGACCGTCTGAATTATTTTGGACAGAATCACCCCGAGCACGACGCCGATTATTCCGCCCGCCAGACTGATAAGCGTTGATTCAGACAAAAACTGGAAAACGATGTCTTTTCTGGAAGCTCCGATGGCCTGCCTGGTACCGATCTCGCGAATGCGCTCCATCACCGAGGCAAGCATGATGTTCATGATGCCAATACCGCCAACGATCAATGAGATACCTGCAATGGCTCCCAAGACAATGTTGAAGATATTCTTGGTTTTTTGCTGTTGTTTCAACAACAATTCCGGGATACTAACTTCAAAATCGTGAATGTCGTTGTGCTTACGCATCAGCATATTGCCGACGACTTTTGCAGTAGCAGTAAGTTGTTGCGTCTCTTTTACACGGACGATAATCTTATCTAGTTGATTGATGTCCTCCGCTTTATTGGAGTTGTCCCTTCCTGAACCGATCATTTTTACCTGATCACCTCGTATGAGTGCCCTGTTCCTGTATCTGAGCAACATGGTTTTGACCGGAATAATGATGCTGTTGTCCGTACTGCTGATGGACATTGTTCCACCACCTGTACCGACAAAATTTCGCTTCTCAATCACGCCAATCACCTGGAGCCAGATCTGACCGCATTTGATGTATTTCCCAATTGGGGATTCCTGGTTAAAGAAAATATTCTTCACGTTGTAACCGATGATGCATACAGGATATCCCTCTTTGGTGTGTTGAGCATGAAAAAGGGTTCCACTTTCAAGTTTGATATCGAAAAGGTTGAAATAGGTATTGTCTGTACCATCCAACTTAACCGGACTGCTTATGTCGTGAAGTATGGCCGTATAGTTAAAAGTAATGATCGGGCAAACATCCTGTACCGTAGAAATGATCTCTTTAATCGAAGTAGCATCAAGCATGGTAAGCCCTTTGGAATATTTCTTTTTACTGCCTGCAAGCTGATTGCTTTCGGTCGCACTTCCAGGTTTTGCATCATTAGCTCCTGCCTGATCTGCCTGAAGAATTGGGGTGACGATGATGTTGTTCACGCCAACCATTTTAATCTGTTCCAATATTTCCTGCTCAGCACCGTTGCCAATAGCCAGCATGCTAATAACGGCTGCCACCCCAAAAATAATACCAAGAGCCGTTAGCAATGATTTTACCTTGTTTGCAATGATTGCTTCGATGGCAATCTGAACATTGTAAGAATATCTGGTATAAAAGGCTCTTATTTTCATGTAAGGTTAATTCGATGCATTGAGATCATGGAAAAACTAAGGTTAATTAAAGGAGTTATTATTTGGCGGGATTATTCCTGATCTTACTTGAATCCGGCCGCACAGTTTGATCTCTATCGTTTTTCTGTTTCTTTTGTCTTGCAAGTTGTTCTTCGTAAATATCCCATCCAATTGTTTCAATATCCTCAGTTTTTTCGGGCTCACTCAACAACAAAACATCACCTTCCTTCACTCCTTTGTTGATGATCATATAATCCTCATTCTCTTCGCCGGTATCAATCAGCTGTTTGACGATTTTATTTTTGATGAGATAGACAAATCGCGTAGAGTCGGTCTCAAAAACGGCTTCTGAAGGAACGTACAATTTGTCGCTATAAACGCCTGTCTGTATTAGGTTTCCGGTAGTCATGGCAGGCTTTAAATCAGGATCGCTGCCAAATACCCTGATGTTGACGAGGAAGACTTTGGAATCACTCTTTGGCATTGGCTGACCAATATTTGCAACTGAGATTACCTCTCCTTTCAACTCCTTATCAGGAAAGGCGTCAATGCTCAATGTTACCTTTTGCCCTACTTTGATTTTTGCTATGTCGATCTCATTAATATAGGTCTCAGAGATCATTTTGGTCATGTCGGGTAACGTGGCAATGATCGGACTCCATGGGGTGAGGACAGATCCCACCTGTATTTTGATCCCAAAACGGTCGCGGGCGTAAATCACCATGCCTGGTTTTGGCGCTTTAATGATGAGGGCATCGTATAATTTAAGAAGATCATCCACCCTTTTTTGCTTTAGCCCGAAATCGAGATTGCGTCGCTCCATCTGGGAATTAAGCTGGCGGTGCCGCATGGTAAGGCCTTTGATATCCTGTTCCAGTTTTCTTTCGGCCTTGCTGAGATCCATTTGTGCCTTTTTAATGACTGATGGAGATTCATAAACCGATTCGGCCAAAACGATTTTGCGTTCTTCAACGTCCGACTGGGAGTTTGTTATCAAATCACGGTAGTTGCTCAGGTTCAAATTTGAATCCAGTTTGGCATCCTCAATCACTACCATTGCAGCTTCCAGTTCCAGTCTTGCAGTTGTCAGTACCTCCTCGATGACTTTATGATCCAGCGTGGCAATGTATTGGCCCGAATCAACGACGGATCCCTCCTCAATCAGATCGGTAATCTTTATCTCGTAAACCCTGACATTCTGACTTGAGAGGACTGAAGGAAGAAGAATATTTTCAGATTTTTCAGACTCCAGCTGACCGGAAGTATGCACTTTAACCTCAATGGATCCTTTCTGGACTTTGCAGGATATTACCTCTTCGCCTGATTTACTTCTGAAACTTAAATATAGTAAAGCCAATAATGATATTGAAACGGCTAAGATGATCAGCAACTTTTTTTTGTTCATAACAATCTGGTTGATTCTTCGATTGGACTTCTTTTGGTTTGAAATATTAAAACCATCAGGCTATACTTTGGAAATGCAAAATTTTTGGTAGAAATTTTTCGGTTCCAAAGATAAGAATAGAAATGATTTGAGATTGGATTAAAAAGGGTATTTTACACCTTCTTTATTTATGAAAGGGATCCCTTTTCATAAATAGGATCAAGCGGCTTCAAGTGGATGTCACGCTCTTAGAAATTGTTCACCCTCCCTTTAAGTTTGTGCCTGTTTTTGTGTGTTTGGTGTTTGGTCTGATTGCCCAATTCGCTACTTACAATGCTGATATTTCCGTCTACCTCAAGAATGGCCAGTTTCACCTGACTGATTTTCTCAACTCCATGTTCGCGTGCAGCGGCTTCAATCTCCTCCGATGTGATTTCAGCAGATTTAAGATTATCCGGCAGAAGATTACCCTCATATACCAGCAGCATGGACTTACCTTGTATCAGCTCACTAATTTTTTTACTCCTGAAAAGCAATTTCTTGAAAATGAAATTTGTTGCAAAAAGAGCCAAAGCGGCAATCAGACCACCCAACAGCGAGGTATCACTCCCTACCATGGCATTCTGTACTGCATTGCTAATCAGGAGGATAAAGACCAGATCAATTACTGACAACTGTGCCAGTTCCTTTTTACCGAAGAGCCTTATAGCCATAACTATGAAAAGGTAGACAGCCACGGAACGGAGAACGATATCTAAAATTGGTTGGATTTCCATTTGAAAGATTTTTATTTAGAACACTGTTGAAATGATTCAACCCGCTAAAAGGTATAATAGTTTACTTTGTTGATAGCCGTATTCATGTCGGCACCTGATAAATCGACAGTATATTTTTCTGGATTTTGAAGCGTGATGGTAGTCATCAATTGAAACGTACGCATCAGCTCGTTGTTTTTGGCATAAGCCTCCATTTTAAACGTATTGCATTGGTCGAAACTGTAATTTTGGTTCCATTTTACAGCGGGAGCTTTCAGACTTAATTGAGCCTGTGCTGAAAAGAGAAGAATAGACATGGTTAAGAGTACAACTGCTTTTCTCATAATGACTGTTTTGAAAATTTCGAAAATGGATCAATCAGGAGAGGTCAATCATTGAAAGAGAGACGGATTCCTAACTTTTTGATCAACTTAGAAACTGGTTTATGTAATGATTTTCTTTTTGAATTTCGCCAACTAAAATATGAAAATTTGAGTGATTTAACCAACTAATTTTTTATTCCGATTTGTTTATATTTGACGCTTTACAACCACACTTTTCCGTTTCCATGACTCAAATTCTGGATAGATTAATTGAATTGCTGCAAAAACCTTTTCACAGCTCGGTTTTAATTTTTGCAGTGATCCTTTTTATCATCCTGCTTGCCCCCATTTTGCTGAGAAGTTTGAAAATTCCCGGCATCATCGGACTAATTTTGTCCGGGCTTGTCATCGGGCCTCATGGATTGGGATGGATCGAGAAAAATGCGGCAGTCGACCTCTTTTCCACCATCGGATTGCTTTACATCATGTTCCTGGCAGGACTTGAACTGGATCTCAAAGAGTTCAAAACCAACAAACATAAAAGTCTGGTTTTCGGTTTATACACTTTTATTATACCCATGGCCATCGGGTTTCCCGTTTGCCGATACCTGATCGAACTCGATTTCAATGCCAGCTTACTGGTAGCCAGTATGTTTTCTACCCATACGTTGGTTACCTACCCAATTGTCAGCAGGATGGGGATTTCACGCCATGAAGCAGTTGCCATCACTGTGGGCGGAACCATGTTGACAGATACCGCTGTTTTGGTCCTATTCGCTGTGATCGTCGGTTCTGTGAAGGGAGAGATTAACATGCATTTCTGGCTCAATTTCGCAGTTTCGGTGGTGCTTTTCCTGATGGTGGTCTTTCTTCTGATCCCCCTGCTTACTTCCTGGTTTTTAAAAAAGCTGGAGGGAGAAAGACGTTCGCATTTTATTTTTGTCCTTTCGATGGTATTTTTTGCGGCATTTTTGTCTGAAGTAGCAGGTTTGGAGCCTATTATTGGTGCTTTTGCTGCCGGAATTGCTTTAAACAAATTTGTGCCAAAAACTTCCTCTCTGATGAATCGACTGGAATTTGTCGGAAATGCCATATTCATTCCTTTCTTTTTGATTAGCGTTGGTATGCTCATCAACCTTAGTGTGATTGGCAAAGGCTCTTATGCATGGATTATTGCCGGAACACTTACTGTAGTAGCCATCATTGGGAAGTATCTCGCTGCAGCAATGACCTCCTTTACGTTTAAATTTCCTGCAACATGGCGTCGTCTGATTTTTGGAATGAGCAGTTCCCATGCAGCTGCCACGCTGGCAGTGATTATGGTTGGTTTTAAAATGGGTATTGTCGACGAAAACGTGCTGAATGGCACCATTGTTCTTATTCTTGTTACCTGCCTCGTTGCCTCCTTTATAACAGAGAATGCTGCAAAGCGGATTCTTATTGAGGAGAACGAAGACCATGGTCAATTGCAAACTCCTCAATTAGAGCAGAAAATACTGGTGCCGATTTCGAATCCGGGTACCATGGAACACCTTATTGATTTGGCTGTTGCTATAAAACTTCCTAAAAATAAGTTTCCTATCGTCAGCCTGTCGGTTGTTGACGATGATAAATCTGCCAAATCTAAACTTATCGAAGCCAAGCGGATGCTAGAAAAGGCTATAGTTCACGCAGCTGCCATTGATCAAAAAGTTGAGATCATCACCACCATCGACCAAAAAGTTACAGCCGGCATAAAAAGGGTGGCTAAAGAGATTTTTGCTTCTGAGATTATCCTTGGCTTTGCCATGAAAAATCAATTTTCAGAGATGCTTTTTGGCAACAGTGTCAAGTACATCGTCGAAAACACCGATCTGGCAGTTTGGGTGGCCAGTATTCATTCTAATCTAAACCAATATAAAAGGTTGGTAATCATTTGTCCCAAGTTTGCCGATCGGGAATATGGGTTTCAAAACTGGCTGACAAGGGTCTTAAGGATGGGAAGATCCCTTGAACTCTCTTGTCATTTTATGTCCACACTCCAAACTTTTGAAGATGTGATAGCCTTTCACAAGCAACAGCGGAGCTCGGTCAGGATCAGTCATGAAGAATTCACAGATTGGGAGCATTTTCTAAATTTAGGGCAACTTTTATCAGCTTCAGACCTGATATTGATGCCTCTTCCGCGCAATGGAGGAGTATCCTACAAACTCTCTCAGGAAAATTTACCCAGAATGATGGCAAAGAATTTTGAGCATTTCAGTTTTATCCTGATTTATACTTCAACAGCAGATGATTCGACCGAGTTGATGTTTTCACATGACTTCGACAATACCATTATAGAAAAGGGGATGACACTTGTCAAAGGAAGAGCAAAATGGTTTTCCCGATTGTTCAAATAAGTGTGGCTGCATAAATTCTAACACAGATAGAAAAGACTTCAATGTCAAAGTTTTGTAGTCATCTCATCAAAGAGCAATATATACTCTGTGTAATTTTTTTAGGAGTTTTCCCAATCGACATCTGCCTTGAAGGCAATCTTTCCTGATTTGAGGTTAACAGCCTGGATGTGATACGAGGATCCTTCCACACCAGACATCAGTTCAACCTCGTCGCCCCAAAGCATCTCTCCAAGAAATTCCAGACTAAAACTTTTGAGGTTATATGTCTGGAAATGCAGTCTGTCAAAACAATCCATTACCCAATCCAGATAACGGGTATTGTTGACGTGATTGTTAACATCAATCTCATTATACAGAATCTTTTTGCTGAAGACTGTTTTATCTGCCGTACCACTCAACCTTTCAGGAAAAATATCGAGGGCTGATTTGCCCTCATTGAAAGGAAGTTCGAATGTTAATCGATCAGCTCTTTGCGGGCGCATGGTTTCGGAACTCAAAAGCAGCCATCCCGAAACACCCCTGCAGATAGCAACATCCTGCTTGTCGTAAAATATAAAATCACGTCTGAAGAATGGTCCAACGACGCTGTTCGGCCAGGTTTCAACATGAATTTCATCCCCCCACTCAGGAAGTTTTCCGATCTCTACACGAATACGGGACAATGCCCAAAACAACTTCTCTTCCGCCAGGGAGGCGTATCCTGCGCCCAGATGCTGCGCATGATTGCCGGCAGCCTCCTGAAACAATTGCATTAAATGAGTTGGTTTAATTTTTTCCTGAAAATCAACCTGATACGAATTTATTTTGAAATTTTCTTTCCAGACTGGAATCATAAGGGAATGTGCTAATGTGAAAATATGCAAATGTGCTAATTTTTCAAGAATGAACTAATAATGAGGAATCTCATGTCTCATGTCTTATATCTCTTTGCCAAAGGTAATGAGTAAAGACATGTCTGAGACGCATCGCTACTGTTTTGAACAAAAAAATAGCTATCTTCGATCGTTTCCGATAGTCGGCGATAGTATGTACCTTCGCGGCAATATATAAAAGGAGCAATGGCAGAAACCAATTTTGTGGATTATGTTAAGATCATGTGTCGTTCGGGACATGGCGGAGCGGGGTCTAAACACTTTCGCAGAGAGAAATTTGCGGCCAAGGGCGGACCGGATGGCGGTGATGGCGGAAGGGGAGGGCACATCATTCTTCGCGGTAATGCACAAATGTGGACTCTGCTTCACCTGAAATACAGAAAGCATATTTATGCCGAATGGGGCGAATGTGGTGGAGCTTCGCGTAGTCATGGAAAAGACGGAGAAGATATCATACTCGAGGTTCCGCTGGGTACCGTTGCCAAAGATGCAGAAACAGGGGAGGTGCTCTTTGAGATTACGGAAAATGAACAAACTCATATTCTGGTTAAAGGCGGTCGAGGCGGATTGGGCAATGTCAATTTTAAAAGTGCGACGCATCAGACGCCAAGATATGCCCAACCCGGCGAAGATGAAGAGGAAGGATGGAAGATTTTGGAGTTAAAGATATTGGCTGATGTCGGACTGGTTGGTTTTCCCAATGCGGGGAAATCAACCCTGCTCTCTGTCGTATCCGCCGCCAAACCTGAGATCGCGGACTATCCGTTTACGACATTGGTTCCCAATCTGGGTATTGTTGCCTACCGGGACAATCAGTCATTTGTGATGGCAGATATTCCGGGTATAATTGAAGGGGCTCATGAGGGACGAGGTCTGGGTCTGCGTTTTTTGCGCCACATCGAACGCAACTCGATCCTTCTCTTTATGATTCCTGCCGATAGCAAAAATCACCGGAAAGAGTTGGATATTCTGCTCAATGAATTGGAAATGTTCAACCCGGAATTATTGGATAAACAGAGATATGTAGCAATTTCTAAGGCCGATATGCTTGACAGGGAGCTGATGCAGGAGATCAGCAAGGAATTCAAAGATATACCTCATACATTTATCTCATCTCTTTCCGGACTTGGAATCGTAACTTTGAAAGATGAAATTTGGAAAATATTAAATTCATAAGTGAGCCATGGGTATCATTCAGACTCTTTCCAATTGGGACAAATCTGCGTTTTTTTACCTGAATAGTTTTCACAATGATTTGATGGATAATGTGATGACTCTTTTTACCATCACTCCTACCTGGTTGTTGTTTTATGGAGTAACACTCTATGTCATTATTAGAAAATATGGTAGAAAAGCGTTGCCGGTGATCCTTTCACTGGCTCTGATTATTTTGCTTTCGGATCAGCTTTCCGGATTGTTAAAGCATACTGTAATGCGGCTGCGTCCTTCAAACGATCCAACAATTGCTCCTTTTACCAATGTTTTTTTTAATGCCGGCGGATTGTATGGATTCGTTTCCGCACATGCCGCAAATGCATTTTCCTTCGCTACTTTCACCACCTTGCTCTTTCATAACAGAGCCTATACCATATTTATTTTCCCGTGGGCCTGCATGATTGCATATACCAGAATATACCTTGGCGTACATTATCCGGGAGATATCCTTGGAGGAATTCTACTCGGATCATTGATCGGGTGGGCTGTCTTTAAAATGCTTGTTTTGTTAGAGAGTAAGCTCTTTCCGGTTCATCCATATCAGCGTGTGAAGCTGTCAATCAACGAATTGGAAATTATTGTCATCTCAGCTACCATGGTGGTTTTTTTCACGTTCTCTACCGTGATTGTTTTGCTTCAGAATGATCTGATGTAGAATTTTGGGATGTTATGATGCAATTTCTGTCTGATTGCAGATGAAAATTGATTAGTCTTTAGCGCACCATTTTTCCGGGTTATTCTGTATGTATGAACGAATGTTGTTAAAAGCTTCTTCTGTTCTGATTATTTCATCATAATAGCGACTTTGCCATTCAAAATCGATCAAATTTTGAGTGGCATATTTTTTTAAAGATGATTTAAAACCCCTAATAATCGAGGCAAGATTTTGGGCCTGTGGTTCGAATTTGTTTGGATACCAACCAATTTGTTCTGGTTTGTTTATACGGATCATTCCATGAATGTGATCAGGCATTACAATATATTCATCCAGTTCAACAAACGGAAAATGTTGAGGTATTTGTTTCCAAAATTCAATGGCCTTTTCCCCAATCACCGAATAAAGAAAATGTACTCGTAGAGACGCATTATTATGCGTCTCATCTACATGATCCCAATTCAAAATTTGAGGCGCATAATTATGCGTCTCTACAAAGTTGGATTTGATTTCACCAAAATAATGCAGGTGATTTTTGGTACATATGGTAACAAAATAAATTCCTGAAGAACCATAATCGTATCCTTTTAATCGAGAGGAGGCAGTTCTGAATTTATCCAAATATCTGTCCATATTTAAATATATGGTTTTTGTAGGTAAAAAACGAACATTGCGAAGTATAATATGCATTCATCGTAGAGACGCATAATTACGCGTCTTCAACGTTGAATTGAATTGTTTGGGTAGAGACGCATAATTACGCGTCTTCAACGTTGAATTACAATTATGCAGATAGAGACAGAAAAATTTGCATCTTCCTCATGGATTTGTGAAAATGTGGACAGAGACGCATAATTATGCGTCTCTACAATGAATTAATCATGGATCATTTATAATGATGCAGACGAAATATTGAGTTATATTTACGTAATCAAATAATCGGTTAAAATTGAATTTAAATATTTATAAATCAAATATATAGCATTAGTAAAACCATCATATACAATGGATTACGATACAAAAATAATACAATTGAAACTGCAACTACCGCCCGTTTCGGCGCCAAAAGGTCTTTACCGCCCAATGGTGATTGTTGGCAAGATAGCCTATCTCTCCGGACATGTTTCCGCCAGAGCCGACGGAAGCCTGATTACCGGGAAAGTCGGGTCGGACCTGACGATGGACGAAGGCAAACAGGCCGCGCGAAATGTGGGATTGGCTTTGCTTGCCACGTTACGCCACGAACTCGGTTCGCTGAATAAAGTGAAGCGGGTAATAAAGATTCTGGGTATGGTCAACTCTACGCCCGACTTTGACAAGCACCCCTACGTAATTAATGGTTGCAGCGAGGTAATGGAAGAGGTATTCGGCTCTGAAAATGGAGTAGGAGCCCGAAGCGCATTCGGCGTTGCCGGACTTCCATCTAACTGTACGGTAGAAATTGAAGCCATCTTCGAACTTCGCGACTGATAAAAAGTTTGAAGGGTTTGAGTTGAATATAATGTTTGAATTGTTTGCAGTCCGTAACCCTTCAAACTTTTCAAACCCTCAAAACATTTTAAACTTTCTCTAAAAATTTCCGGAGAGTACAAATTCATCCGTATTGCAAAATACCTGACTGTAAAGATAGATACCTTCCCGGTTGGTCTCGATTTTCCTGTTAAGCTGAACCACTGGATGACCGGCAGGAACGCCGAAATATTTTTGCAAACGTTCATCGGCTGTGATGGCAAGAATCCGTTGTTCACCTCCCTTTACCTCCAGCCGGTAATTTTTTCTCAGGACATCAAACAACGATTTATTCTCCATATTTCTTCCGATAAACCGGGGGAAATTGATATTGGGAATCATGGTAATGTCAAAAAACACGGGCTTGTTGTTGACCAATCGGAGCCGCTCCATATAAATACAGCCCGACTCCTGCTCTACGCGAGAAAGGGAAAATGAGAATGCCTCGTTCCAGCTGCGAATTTCCGGTTCAACAATTATGCGCGTTAGCAAATTTTCTTTGCCTACGGCGGAAGTTGTTCCTTTCATAGATAGAATGCCGACTCCCTTTGGCGCGCCTTTCACTATGCTGCCTTTTCCCTGGTGCCGAACAATGAAACCTTCGTTTGATAACCTATCCAGTGCTTTCCTGATCGTTGGTCGGGTAACTTTATGAAGCGCGCTTAATTCATTTTCAGAAGGAAGTAAATCTCCCTCCAGATAAACTCCTTCGTTGATATGTTGCCGCAATATTTCATAGACTTTGCTATGATGTGGCAAGACTGCCGCGTATTCTGCCAGTTGTTCGTTTTTCACTTTTCGTTTTTCACTTGAAAACTTGCAATCGGCAAAGTTAAAATATTTTTATTTGTAATATTTGTAAATACATGAAAAAAATATAAAATAATTTTTAAATAGCATATAATCAGATATATAAATTTATTTATGCTAAAAATGTAAAAATATTTTTGATTGTTACTTGTATTTACAAGTTGAAATATTTAATTTTGTAAAAAAAAGGATATGGCTACCATTGTGATCATGCCCAAGCAAGGGCAATCTGTCGAAAGTTGCATTTTAACCGAGATACCAAAAAAAATTGGTGACAATGTTGAAAAGGGTGAGCTTCTGTTTGCATACGAAACAGATAAAGCATCGTTTGAGGAGTTTGCTCCTGTAAACGGAACGATCCTTGCATTTAATTACAGTTCAGGTGATGAAGTGCCGGTGCTGAAAGAGGTGTGTGTGATAGGAATTCCGGGTGAGACTGTTGCCTCATCACCGGTAGCTGTTTCGGAAAATGTCAGTCCAATTGATCGGGAGGCAAAGATGTCGGAGGCAAAGGCAGAGGTTTCAACCAAAGTTGGAACGGATGAGATCTCCTCGTCAGATAGTAGCTTTATCTCACCCCGTGCCAGAGCATTGGTGGCCAAAGAAGGCATTCAGATATCGGGAATTAAAGGCTCGGGACCCAAAGGCCGGATATTGGAACAGGATGTCCTGGCTGTTATCTCCTCAAAACCCAAGATCACTCCGCTGGCAAAAAAGAAAGCGGAAGAGGAGCAACTCTGCTCCGATTGTACAGGCAGCGGACTCGGAGGAACTATTACAGCAAAAGATCTTAAACAACCCTCTGCTGTTTCTCATGATGAATTTGAAATCAAAAAGCTGTCCAATATCCGGAAACTGATTGCCAAAGCGATGCTCAATTCTTTGCAGAATTCGGCACAACTTACCCATCATTTATCCGCCGATGCGAGACAAATTTCCCACCTTCGTAAAGTTGTCAAAAAGGCGCTAGGCGAAGGTTATCCGACCAATATCACTTTGAACGATATGATCTGCTTCGCCGTTATTAAGGCATTGAAGAAATACCCTCAGGTGAATACCCACTTCATGGATGATTCCATGAAATATTTCAAAAAGATACATCTTGGAATAGCCGTGGATACGGACCGCGGATTAATGGTTCCCGTTATTCGCAATGCGGATGACCTTTCTATCCAGGGACTTTCCAACCAATTACGCGAGGTTGCAACCGCTTGTAAGAATGGAAGTGTCAATCCTGATTTACTTGCATCGGAAGCGGCAACATTTACCGTCTCAAATCTTGGAAATTATGGCGTTGAGATGTTTACCCCCGTCATCAACTTACCTCAGACCGCCATTCTTGGCGTTAATACCATCGTTCCCAGGCCAAAAGAGCTGGAAGATGGCGTATACGGCTTCGTTCCGCATCTGGGATTGAGCCTTACCTACAACCACCAGGCGCTCGATGGTGGAGAAGCCACACGATTTTTGAAACAAATTGCGACAGAAATCGAAAACTTAACCATTGAACTTTAATATTTAAGAATAATCAACATGAGCAAAAATTACGATCTGGCAATTATCGGTGGTGGACCTGCTGGTTATGTGGCAGCTGAACGCGCCGGACACAAAGGACTCAAAGTGGTCCTGATCGAGAAAAGTGAATTGGGTGGTGTCTGCCTGAACGAGGGCTGCATCCCTACCAAGACACTTTTATACAGCGCTAAATTGTACGACAATGCGATAGGCGCCTCAAAATATGGAGTAGATGCCAAAGAGGTCACTTTCGATTTTGGCAAGATGATGTCAAGAAAAGAGAAGGTGGTTAAAAAATTGGTTGGTGGCGTCGGACTAAAAATGAAAGAGCACCACGTTGATGTACTGAAGACCGAAGCATTTATCAAAGGTCGTTCGGCTTCCGGTATCACAATAACTGCCGGTGATGACGAAATTGAGGCTGCAAATCTGCTGATTTGTACCGGCTCTGAAGCTTTTGTTCCCCCAATTCCTGGATTGGGAATGCCGAATGAGACAATTCTCACCAACCGCGAAATCCTTCAGCTGAAAGAGCTCCCTAAATCTCTTGTCGTCATTGGCGGAGGGGTCATCGGATTGGAATTTGCAAGTTTTTTCAATTCACTTGGAACACAGGTGACGATTGTAGAGATGCTTCCCGAAATCCTGACCGGTATGGACCTTGAAATGAGCACGATGTTGCGTCAGATGTATACCAAAAAAGGCATTACTTTCCATCTTTCTGCCAAAGTTATTGAGGTGAAAGGTAACGTTGTGATCTTCGAAAAAGCAGGCAAAACAGAATCTGTTACCGGAGACAAAATCCTGGTAAGTGTCGGTCGCAAGCCTGTCACGAAAGGGTTTGGACTCGAAAATCTGAATGTCGAACTCGACAGAGGGGGCATCAAAGTCGACGAAAAGATGCAGACAAATGTTCCCAATGTATTTGCAGCAGGTGATGTAACCGGATTCTCACTCCTTGCGCATACTGCCAGCCGGGAGGGCGAGGTGGTAGTGAACAACCTGACCGGCAGAAACGACCGGATGCGTTACAATGCCATCCCGGCCGTGGTCTATACCAATCCCGAATTTTCGGGTGTCGGACTCACCGAAGAGAAAGCCAAAGAGCAAAATATTGCCTATCGATGCGTGAAACTTCCAATGGCTTTCGCCGGTCGATTCATTGCCGAAAATGAGGGTGGCAGCGGTTTATGTAAAGTTCTGGTTGGCGAAAAATATGGAGAGGTTCTTGGTGTTCACATGCTTGGAAATCCCTCCAGCGAAATGATTTACGGCGCCAGTATGGCCATCGAAATGGAGATGACACTCAAAGAAATGGAAGAAGTCGTCTTCCCGCACCCAACGGTCTCCGAAATATTTAAGGAAACCATTTTCGGTTTCTAACCCTGTGTAATAATTTGAGATTTTGGATTTTGGATTTTGGATTATGGATTATGGATTATGGAGAAGACAAGGCATGCCTTGTCTCTGCAGTCTCTCCCATCATCCACCTTCTCATAACTCATAACTCATAACTCATAACTCTTTTAGTATGCCAAAAGTCCAGTTTATTGACCCTAGTTTAGCCAGAAAAGCCGGCGAAATCACCTTCAAACCGATTCCGGTTAATCAGTATAAAAAGACCATCAAAGAGGAACGAAAGATTTTTTCCGACGACGATCTGATCCGTATTTACCACGACATGGTGGTGATTCGTGAGTTTGAGACCATGCTGAACCTCATCAAAACAACCGGTGAGTACAGTGGTGTCCCTTACGACCACCCCGGTCCGGCGCATTTGTCCATTGGTCAGGAAGCTTCAGCGGTCGGTATGGCCTACACCCTGACGGTCGATGATTTTATCTTTGGCTCACACCGCAGTCATGGTGAGATTCTCGCCAAAGGCCTGAGCGCAATTCAAAAGCTGAGCGATTCCGACTTGATGAAAGTAATGGAGACATTCTTTGATGGGGTTATTCTGAAGATTGTTCAAAAGAATTTTTCGGGTTCCGTGAAAGAGTTGGGTCGAAAGTTTCTGGTGTATGGCACCTTGGCTGAGATATTTGCCCGCGAAACCGGTTTTAACAAAGGTCTGGGCGGAAGTATGCACGCATTTTTTACTCCATTTGGTGTCTATCCCAACAACGCCATCGTGGGTGGAAGTGGTGATATCGCAGTTGGTGCGGCATTGTTTAAAAAGGTGAACCGCAAACCGGGCG
>JANYJT010000152.1 GCA_025358395.1 Bacteroidia bacterium | reverse complement strand
GGCATCTATTTCAACCACGTCAGCCTGCATCCGGTGCTGCTCAGAAAATGGGATATGGGAGCCTTCACTGCACTGCCCGACCATCCGATGTTCAAAGGCGTTTCAAAAATCTACATGAAAGAAATATCTTCCTTTACTTTGAAAAGTCCGGCAAAACCAATCCTGACTGAAAATGGAAATATCTTCATTACAGAGAGCAAGGTTGGGAAAGGTTTGGTTGTGGCCATTGGCGATCCATGGATATACAATGAATACATTGACCACAAGATGTTGCCCGACGATTTTGAAAACCTGAAAGCAGCCGAAAATTTCACCGATTACCTGATCAAAAATTCCCGCAAGGCCCAATAGCATAACTTAGCTCCACATCAAAAAAATCCGAAAGATGTTTGGTCCCACTATCATAGGAGAATATATCCCTCGACTCTTTCGAAGGATCTATTCTCTTTATAGTTTCATCTTGTCACTTCAAATATTTTTCCTTTTAGCCACCCTTGAATCATCCGCCGTCGGCGTGGTGAACAACCTTAGCTTTGACCTGTATTCGCAGGAACACGGGCTTTCCAACAATCAGATCCATTGTGTTTTACAAGATAAGAAAGGATGGATGTGGATTGGCACATCGCAGGGAGTTTGCCGGTTCGACGGATATCGCTTTACTGTATTTAAAAATGATCCGGATGATTCGACCAGTTTGAAAGGAAACCTGGTCCGGGTCATCTATGAAGACAGCAAAGGTCAATTGTTTATCGGTACTGAAAATGGGGGCCTTAATAAATTTGACCGGGAGAAAGAGAGCTTTCAGCATATTTTTTACAAAGGGGATTCCGCTCAGCTCAAAGATGTATCAGTTACTGCCATCATGGAAGATCGGATCGGAAACCTTTGGGTAGGTACTGAAGCCAATCTTTTCAGGATCGACAAGGGAAACAGGATTTCGATCATAAAACCGGTCAATACTCCGGAATTTTCTGAGTATTTCCGGGTTATTCGCCTGGATCAATCGGGTAGAATTTGGATTGGCACCAACAGAGGATTATTTATTTACCATCCGGAAACCAACCTGGCCGAAAATGTGAAGCTTAAAAATGTGCCCGGCACAGATGAAATTTGGGAGATATTAGCCGATCAGAATGGTATCACCTGGGTCGGTACCTATGCCGGCGGAATGTATGCCATCAATAATTCTACCCTGCTATCCACCGCGGGTCCACTGGATCCCGAAAACGACAGAAGCAAGACAGTACGGGTAATTTCAAAGGATCCCAACGGAAAATTCTGGATTGGAACCCGTGGAGGACTGTACCATTACGATATGGTCAAAGGAGTAATTGGTGAATATTACCATGATGACCGCGAACAGAAAAGTCTCGTAAACAATTCGGTGTTGTGCATTTCAAGTGATGCAAAGGGCAACATCTGGATTGGTACACGCCAAGGCCTGAATTTGCTGATCGAAGAGCGGATCAATATTTTGGGCTACAAATCTATGGCAAGTGATAACCGCTATCTGAACAACAGCGAAATATACGCATTTTGGGTAGACCCTACCGGGAAAATCTGGATCGGGACAGAAAACGGAGGAATCAACATCCTCGATAGGAAAACAGGACGTTTCAGCTACCTCGTACCAGAGAAAAACAATATCAATTCGCTTTCCAGCAACTGTATCAAAGCTATTTCAGATGGTGGAAATGGCAATATTTGGATAGGTACTTACCTCGGCGGACTGGATCTCTACAATACAAAAACGGGTGTATTTACACATTTCAAAAACGATCCATCTAATCCTAAAAGCTTATCCGATAATAGAATATGGGCTTTATTGCGTGACTCCAATAACGATCTCTGGGTAGGAACATCCAGAGGTATCGACAAATATAATCCCCTAACGGGTGATTTCGTCCATTGCAATAACCTTGTGGATGGTCAGCAGGTTAACTGGTTGGCTGAAGATAGCGACCATTGCCTTTGGATTGGAGCTACAGAAATGATAGTCTACAATCCTAAAAATCAAAAGATTGTCAGATTGGATGAGATCACCAGATACATGATGGAAGATTCCAGGCACCGTTTTTGGGTAGCCACGCTTAGTCATGGAATCGCGCTTTATTCAAAGGATAAGGGTGTGATAAAATATTATGGCGAAAAGAATGGTCTGGCGAACAATCAGGCATTGTCTATTCTGGAGGATGATGAGCATTTTTTATGGATCAGTACCACCAATGGCCTGTCAAAGTTTGATCCTGAAAAGGAACGATTCCATAACTTTTCGACGAAAAGTGGCTTTCAGAATGATCAGTTTACATATGGAGCCGCCTATAAACTTCCCGGGGGAGAGTTAATCTTTGGCGGGATTTCCGGTTTCAATATTTTCGATCCGACGAAAATAAAATCAAGTGATTATTTTGCTCCAATCGTCCTGACTGACCTGAAAATCCTGAACAAAAGCGTTCAGATCAGTCAGGATAGAAAAGGTGTGCTGACCAAAAGTATCTCCGAAACTGAAAATATTGTGCTAAAATATGACCAAAATTCTGTTGAGCTGGAGTTCGCTTCGTTTGATTTTGCTAACATCATGGGAGTGCAATATTCCTATTACCTCGAAGGATTTGATAAAACCTGGAATGAGCCTTCAGATAAACGATTGGCAACCTATACCAACCTGAATCCTGGTAGCTATACATTTCGCGTTAAAACAGTTTCGATCGATCGGCAGGAGAGCAACATCGGACCAATACTTAAAATTGAAGTCCTTCCGCCATTGTGGCAAACATGGTGGTTTCGTATCATCCTGTTTATTATTATTTTAGTCCTAATTTATTGGCTGATTTCCTTCCTTCATAACAGGGAGAAACTCAAACATAGCCTTGTATTTGAAAAGATGAAGGCCAAGGAGCTGCACGAACTCGACATGATGAAATTACGGTTCTACACAAATATATCACACGAAATACGAACACCCCTGACATTGATACTTGGTCCTCTCGAGAAACTGAGAAACAACACCATTCCGGAAGCAGAAATAAAAGGACATCTGGAGGTCATGCAAAGGAATGCCAAACAATTGCATCAACTGATTAACCAATTGCTGGATTTCAGAAAAATGGAGAGTGGCAACTTAAAATTAAATCTCAAACAGGGAGATCTGGTTTCTTTCATCGCCGAAATTGCTGGTTCATTCGGAAAATTTGCAGAAGAGAAAGAGATAGAACTCAAGTTCAACTCCCTGAAAAAGGAGATCGTTACCAATTTTGATGAAGATAAAGTGGCAAAGATCATGAACAATCTTTTGTCGAACGCCTTTAAATTTACAGGCAAGGGAGGAAAAATTACCGTAAACATATCATTGGTTTTTGAAACAGGAGATATAGATGCCGGAAATGAATCAGCCGAAAATCGGATGGTAGAGATTTCAGTGAAAGATACCGGAATAGGTATTTCTGAGAGCAATCTTGAGAAAATTTTCAACAGATTCTTTCAGGTCGATCAATTTTCTTCGCAGACGGGTACCGGTATTGGTTTGGCGCTGACCAAAGAGTTGGTCAAACTTCACAACGGGAAAATTCATGTTGTAAGCAAACCGGGCAAGAGCTCTAAATTTACTGTCCATCTGCCTTATGATGATTCTAAATTGGCGGTCGTGCCGGTTAATCAGAAAACTGTTGATGTTGATGGCGAAAATGTACTTACCAATCCGGCAGAGGATCGTGCCAATGAGCAGATTATCTCCGGACAGAAGATCATGCTGTTGGTGGATGACAATGCCGATGTGCGCTATTTTATCAAATCACATTTCTCTTCCAGTTATCATATCCTGGAGGCCAAAGATGGCCTTGAAGGGTGGAACACTGCGCTCAAAACAATTCCCAATATTATCATAAGCGATGTCTTAATGCCTGATATGGATGGTTTCGAATTCTGCCGAAGAATCCGAAAAGACGAACGTACCTCACATATTCCCATCTTGCTTCTCACGGCTCTCGGTTCGCGTGAACACGAGATCGAAGGGCTGAGCCTGGGAGCGGACGATTATATTACCAAACCTTTTGATCTGGTAATCCTTCAGACAAAAGTGGAAAATATCCTTTCGGTGCGGCAGTCGTTGAAACAAAAATACTCTGGAGAGATGTTCCTTCAACCCCGTAACATCGTCCTCAGTTCGCCGGATGAACGTTTTCTTCAGAAAGCCATTCAGGTCGTTGAGAACAATATTGCCGATCCTGATCTGGATATTGATCGGTTTGCCACCGAGATTGGAGTCAGCAGAATGCAGCTCTACCGCAAACTTCATGCCATCACAGAGATGACTGTCAAGGAATTCATTCGCGATATCAGGTTGAAAAGAGCCGCTCAACTTCTGATCCAGAAAAAAATGAATATCTCTGAAGTTGCCTATGCTGTTGGATTTAAAGACTTGTCACATTTCCGCAAAAGCTTTAAACAGGAGTTTAGCATGAGTGCTTCGGAGTACATGGACAAACATTCCACTGTCCGGTAGTAAGCCTGGCGCATTTTTAAAATGCCATAAGACTCAAAAAGGCGATGCTTCATTAAATCACTGACGTTCAATTTTATGCAATAAATTGCATATTTCAGGAACTCTATTTTGCCTCCTATTTGGGAAACGCAACCCTCATCAGATACTCCTGACCCTCCTTTTTGATATGATTTTAATCATATTTTGGGTCGTGATGACCTAATTTTACCTTACTGAACAACTGAAAATTGATGAAGGAGATAAACCAGAGACTTAAAAGAGCGAACATGATGATTGTTGGAATGACAATTGTCATTGCTGTCATTCTGATGTTCTTAATCTTTTCCAGTTTTTAGGTGCTTTTGATAGTTATGAACCAACAAACTTATTCAGAATAACATGAAGAAAAATTGGCGTTTCTTCCTGCTGTCACTTTTGGTGCTTTGCATTGGCAGACTTTCAGCCCAGGAGTCAAAGGTAGACGGAGTAAAAATGGCCATCAGGATGGCTGATTCCGAGATCAAACAATTTCCCGATCCCTGGACTGTAGATTTCAATCCCAAACCGGTCTGGAATTACACTCAGGGACTCATTGCACAATCGATGGTCCAATTGTGGCAAGTGTCCAAAAAGCAGGATTATTATGATTATGCATTGAGGTATGCGCTGCACTTTATCGATCAGGAAGGTTCGATCATGGGATATAAACCTGATGAGCATAATATCGATGCTGTAAACTCCGGTAAGTTCCTCTTCAATGTTTACGAGACCAGCAAGGATGATCGGTTTCAAAAAGCAATCAAATTCCTCAGAGAACAGCTGAATGTGCAGCCACGCACAAAAGAAGGCGGGTTCTGGCACAAGCTGAGATATCCCAACCAGATGTGGCTCGACGGTTTGTACATGGGCGCCCCATTTTACGCCCAATATGCGGCTAAATACAATGAATCCACCGCCTTTGATGATATCGTTAACCAGTTTACTGTCGTTCACAAGCATACATACAACGCTGCAACCGGACTTAACTATCACGGTTGGGACGAAAGCAAGGATCAGAAATGGGCTGATCCGATTACCGGATGTTCTCCGAATTTCTGGAGCAGGGCTGAAGGATGGTATGCCATGGCACTGGTGGATGTTCTCGATTTTGTGCCAAAAGATCATGCAGGAAGAGGTCGGTTGTTGGATATTTTAAATCAGGTAGCTGCCGGAATTAAGAAATACCAGGATCCGGCTACGGGTTTGTGGTATCAGGTACTTGATCAGGGGAACCGACAAGGGAACTATTTTGAAGCATCCGGTTCATCCATGTTTGTGTATGCCCTCTTTAAGGCAGTGCGAAATGGGTATATCAGCAAAGCTTACAAAGAAACTGCCACAAAAGGATATCAGGGAATTCTTAAGAACCTGATCCGCGAAAACAAGGATGGTACCATTCGTCTAACCGGATGCTGTTCTGTAGCGGGATTGGGCGGCACCCCATACAGAAGCGGAACCTACGAATATTATATCAGCGAACCGGTACGCGACAATGATCCAAAAGGAGTGGGGCCATTCATTATGGCTTCGCTGGAGTACAGTAACAAATAATCGTTCTTTAATAATCAGACTAATAATTAATTATGATGAAAATGAAGCAAAGTTTTCCTGGAAAGGTTTGTCTTTTATCACTTATCCTGATCTTCTCGGGTGCGCAGCTTTTCGCCCAAAAGGTTACCGGAAGAGTGGTTGATGAGACAAACACACCCATTCCGGGTGCAAATGTTGTTATAAAAGGAACAACCAATGGTTTGATAACCAACAACGAAGGTAGCTATTCGATAGTTCCTGGTAATGTCCAAAAAGATGTAATCCAGTTCTCTTTTATTGGTTATGAGACCAAAGAGATCCAAATTAGCGGACAGACTGTTATTAATGTAAAAATGGCCGGCAGTACGCTGCAAATTGAAGAGGTGGTTGCCATTGGTTACGGGACAGTCAAAAAACGCGATGTAACAGGTTCGGTGGCCTCTGTCTCCGGCAAACAAATTGCTGCGATTCCTGTTGCCAACGTGGCACAAGCCCTCCAGGGACGTCTTGCCGGCGTGAATGTTATTTCTCAGGACGGACGACCGGATGCGACTATATCGATTCGCGTACGGGGCGGAGGTTCGATCTCACAAAGCAACGACCCACTTGTCTTGATTGATGGCGTTCCGGGCAACATCAGTGATGTTCCATCCGAAATGGTTGAAAGCATAGACGTGCTCAAGGATGCCTCCTCTACGGCGATTTTTGGTGCACGCGGCGCCAATGGGGTTATCCTGATTACAACAAAAAGGGGAAAATCCGGCGATGTTTCGGTGAGTTACAGCGGCTATGGAAAATTTAACACCCCAACCGGATATCTTGCAACCTTAAACCCCTACGATTACTTATCTTTCAAATGGGGCCTTCTGGATGTTTATTATGGTATAACTTCTACCACGCCATTCCAAAAATTGTTCGGAATTGGTGCTTACACCGGTAATAACCCGGCAGGCATCGATGCCTACAAAAATGTATCACCTTACAACCTGCAAAAAGATGTATACAACAGTTCATTCTCGCAGAACCACGACCTGACCATTACAGGTGGAACTGAAAAAACAAAGGTTATTTTAGGATTGGGCTACCTCGACGAAGATGGAATGAAATTGAACTCCTTTTCCAAAAGAACTGTAGCATCGTTCAAGCTGGATCAAAAAATGGGTAAAAATCTGGACTTCAATCTGGACGTGCAGTACACAGATAAAAGTTCGATGGGTAACGAAAGCACAACCAGCGGTTACGGTTCATCCCTCTCCGGTTCATACCGTTTCCGTCCCATCGCTAAAAGTAATATCAAAGGTGATCTCTCTTTTCTGGGGGATGCCTCTTTGGGCGAAGAGTCGTTTGTCATGGATGATATGTACAATCCGGTAAATGTGATCAAAGACCGTCAAAACCTGTTGTTGACGCAATCGCTTCGTGCAACAGCCGGATTGAACTGGAAAATTATGAAAGGTTTAGTCTATCACTCTGAATTGACCCTGGCCCGCAATTATACGCAAAACAGGATCTGGAGAGGTCCGACACCTGCCGGCAGCAACGAGGTAAACTACCTGAACAGTGATGGAACACTTCTTTTTTCGGGCGACGCAGACTATAGAAAGAATGATGCCAGTTCCATGCGATGGGCAAACACATTGGCATATGAATTAAAACTGAAAGAGATTCACCGGCTCAATTTTTTGGTTGGTCAGGAAATAACCAACTCGGGCGGATCCAGCATGCGTATCTCCGGACAAAAATATCCTGCCAATTTTACCATGGACAACGCATTCGCAATGATCTCGCAGTACGGTGCTAACCTGGTCGTTGCATCGGGCGTCAGTACGCCGAACCGGCTTCAGTCTTATTTTGGCAGAGTAAATTATTCTCTTAAAGACAAGTACATGCTTGCTGCAACCTTCCGTGCGGACGGTTCTTCCAACTTCTCTCCGGAACACCGATGGGGATACTTCCCTGCCGGTTCAATTGCATGGCGCGTTTCGCAGGAATCTTTTATGAAAAGCATTAAAAACCTCGATGATTTGAAACTGCGCGTATCTTATGGTGAGGTAGGAAATGATGCGATCAGCGCTGATCAATGGTCGCAATTGTGGGCAGCCACTACTGACACCCGATGGCAGTATGGCCTGAATAGAGTGCTTCAGCCTTCCTATGACCTGGCTTCAGCCCAATTGTCAAACCGCGATTTAAAATGGGAAACCACCATTACACGCAACATCGGTCTGGATTTCTCACTCTTTAACCATCGTTTGTCAGGAACTGTCGACGCATATAAGAATAGCACAAAAGATTTGTTAATGCTGACCGACATTCCGTCTATCACCGGATTTACATCCAGCTACGCCAATATTGGGCAAACCAGCAACAAAGGATTGGAAATCTCCTTGACAGGCACTATACTGAGGAGCAAGGATTGGAACATCACGGCAAGCGCAAATATCAACTTTAACAAGGGTAACATCGACAAACTCGCTGACGGCATGCAAAGCGCTTATGGAACTCAATTCCTGCAATCGGGGATTCCAAATGCCGACTACAAACTGTTGGTTGGCAAACCTGTCGGTATCGTGATGGGTTACCAAAGGGATGGCAAAGGATTTTATACCCCCGAGGACTTCAATTTTGATGCTGCAACGAATGTATACACCTTAAAAACCGGAGTCGCGGATCTTTCAAAATCATTTGTCTCCTATCGCGCCGGTTTGGTTCCCGGTTCTCAGCAGGCTTATCCCGGTTTGCCTAAATTTGTAGATAATGTTAAGGATGACGTGATTGACGACAAAGATATGGTCGAAATAGGTAATATGAATCCCAAAAATACAGGTGGTTTCAACGTCAACGCTTCTTACAAGAACTTTGACCTGGGCATGTATTTCAACTGGAGCTACGGCAATGATGTCTACAATGCCAACAAATTGGCCACGCTATTTAACGGTAACAAAGGTGGCGGTCTCTACGGAAATAAGCTGGTTGTAGTGAAAGACTCCTATACAAATTACCAAATTCAGAACGGCCTTCTGGTGAAGCTTACCACGCCCGACCTGTTGAATGCAGCCAATGTAAATGCGACGGTACCCTCGACCTTCCTGCAACAAGGCTATGTTTCCGATATCGGGATCGAAGATGGTTCATACCTGCGCCTTAATACGTTAACCCTGGGCTATACCTTGCCCAAACAGTTGATAAGCAAAGCAAAGATCAGTAACATGCGCCTCTATGGTTCCATCTATAACGCATTTACTCTGACAGGTTACTCAGGACTTGACCCGGATGTCAATACGAGTCAAAACGTAAATAGCTCCCGTTATCCGACTCCCGGGCTGGATTGGGGAACCTATCCACGTGCCCGTCAGTTTGTGATTGGCCTAAATGTTACTTTCTAAATCGTATAAATGGTAATCATCTTTAAAGAAATAAAATCATGAAAAAAATAGGTTTCTATATATTTTTAGCACTGTTGCCGTTCATGTTTTCGGGGTGCAAAGACTATTTGGATGTCTCAAATGCAGGCCAGTCAGACGATAATTTTGTAATGTCGAGTCCGGGCGAGGCATTTAAAGCATTATCGTGGGTTTATGCTGAATATCGCCAAAATGCGGCAGCCGGAGGAAACTACAACTGGCAGGATCCACTGGGATCCGATGCTGAATACATGAGCGAATATCCTTCCGTCAACAATGTCATCGCAAGATTGCAGCCCGGTGCAACTACTGTAAATACAGATATGAACATTTACAATAGTTTAAACGTTGCGCTTGCCCGTGCTTCTCGTATTGCCGATTTGATAGGAGCAAAGGCAGAATATCTGACAGATGTAAAAGGCAGTGCTCCAACTGGCTGGACACAACTTTATGGTGAAGCCAAAACCCTGAGGGCTTATTTAGCCTGGGAGTTGGTGCGCCATTTCGGTGATGTTCCTTATGGTTATGAAAATCAGGTGGTGACATCCTATACACTCTCATCCCGCTTCGAAATAATGGATAAAATTATTGCCGACGTTAAAGCAGTAGAAGGCAAAATGTTTCCCTTAGGGCAAGGCGGAATTACCGCTGAACGCATTAGCCGCACTTTTGCCAATGCACTGATTGGCCAAATTGCGCTCCATGCCGGAAGTTGGCAAACAATTCGTACTGATATAAAAGGATTGTATGGAACCGTACAGTTTGTCAATAAAGGTGCGGATGACGCAACGTGCGTATATGCTCGTCGTGCGGATTATCTTGATTACATCAAAGTGGCCGAAACATACCTGAATGCAGCTGTAACTACCCAGAGCGGATCTGCAAAGCTGATAACATCCGATACCAGGTCAGTCAATAATCCTTTCCAAAAACATTGGCAGGAAATCAACTCGAGGCGAATTAGTCAGGAATCTCTCTTCGAAATAGGTTGCGTACCGGCCATCGGAAACAGTGAATATGGATACAGTATGGGACGTCCCGGCTCCAACAGTTCAGTCAACTCTTACTTAAATACTTTTGCTGCCATCCGTATTATTCCTTCGTTCTTTTACAATGGTTACGAAACCGGCGACATGCGTCGTGATGTCAGTATGGTAATATCCGGCAGCAATGCGGCAACCGGACAGGAGAACCTGATTCCGCTCGGCGTGGGTACACGTATCGGCGGCGGCGGACCAAGTACCAACAAATGGGATAAAAACAGAGGAGACGTACCTTTATACCCCAATGCGACCTTCCGTTCTTCAGGTATCAACTATGTCATTCTGAGAATGGCCGATGTAATGCTTTTACTTGCCGAAGCAAAAGCTGTATCAGGAAGTGATGCAGCAGGTGCCATTGCGTTGGTAAACCAAATTCGTGCCAGAGCGTTTGGTAATTCGGCCAAAAATATTTCCGGACTTTCAGGAGATGCATTGCTGGATGCGATCTACAATGAACGCAAACTGGAGCTTTTGGGCGAAGGTGCTATTCGCTGGGACATGATTCGTTCGGGTAAATTCAACGAAAGAGCCATTGCTGTCCGCAAAGAAATGGCAGATATGGCAGGAAGCCTTCAAACCAACGGATTCTATACATTCCCAAGTGGCAGAACCATCTCCAATTATGTCTGGACGAAATATGTTCAGATAGGTGGTAATGTGGCGACTGTTACACAAACACCCGTGGACACTGATCCGGCTTTATCACCGGGTTGGCGAGGCATCTACAATTGGGGGATTGCGGCGTATACGACTACTGCCAGAAACCTGGCCATCAAAGGATTGTATACCTACATTGATCCCAACGGAGCGGAAGCCAAAGCACTGGTAGCTGATGGCTACACCAGGGTGAACTGGGGTATTACGGTTTGGAATGACGCTAATGCCAAAGCGATGTTAAATGCGGCCATTCTGGACGGCGTTGTTGGCCGCGAAACGAGTGCACCGCGTTACTTTCACCCGATGCCGCTTACCGTAATTGATCAATCGAAAGGGAATGTAACGAATGGTTACGGATTACCTAATAAGTGATCAATATTTTATTTGTATATTATCTGTCTGAAAAGATGGATAATATGCAAATAAAATTATAATCCTGCCATGTACAATAAGCAACCACATAGGAGACTTTTATTGATTGTTTTGATTTTGTTGGCTTTTCCATGGTTGACCAATGGACATTTTGAGACCACACCAAACTCCCCGGTTAAAATATCGAAAGAGGGAAAATTAAGCTATACGATTGCCACGAACGGAGACAGGGTTCCTGATTTTTCCTACTGCGGTTACTTGGCCTCTGAATCTCCAATTCCTGACCTTCCTGTCAAGGTAATTGTGGCCGCTAAATCGGGTGATGCGACATCCCGGATACAAACCGCCATCGATTATGTTTCATCGTTGCCATTGGATGCGAACGGCTTCCGCGGATGCGTACTCCTGGAAAAGGGAACTTTTGAAGTCGCCGGCAGTCTCACCATTCGGGCATCCGGTGTGGTTCTGCGTGGAAGTGGCTGCAACACCGATGGAACAGTGCTGGTGGGATCTGGCGTGGATCGCGAAACGCTGATCCGGATTTCAGGGAAAAATAACAGGATCAGTGAACCTCCAGTCAGGTTGGCAGACTGCTATTTTCCCGTGAATTCGACAAAACTGACTTTTAAAGATAGCCACTCATTCAAAATTGGCGATCAGGTGATCATTACCAGACCGTCGACCAAAGAATGGCTTGAGAAAATAGGCGCCGACAAGATTGGTATCTATGTTGATTATACCTTAACAAAATGGGAACCTGGCGATTTCGATCAGAACTGGTATCGGAAAGTGGTGGCAGTTACACCTGAATCCATCTCGGTAGATGTTCCACTTCCAAATTCGCTGGATCCGCAGTTTGGTGGCGGCAGCGTTGCCAAATACAGCTGGACCGGGCAAATCAGCAACACGGGAGTCGAAAATTTAAGATGTGTCTCAACATTTGACGCCTCAAACGCCAAAGATGAAAACCATCGCTGGATGGCTATTACCCTCGAAAATGTGAGCGATTCGTGGGTGAGAAGAGTCGTTGCCGAACATTTTGTCAGTTCGGCTGTGGCCGTTTGGGAAACTGCACGGCGCATCACGGTAGAAGATTGCAAATCCCTGGCGCCGGTTGGCGAAATTGGCAACTACAGGCGTTATTCATTCCATACAATCGGGCAGCAGATACTCTTTCAGCGTTGTTACGCCGAATTTGGCTACCATGCTTTCTCTGTCGGATTTACAGCCCCGGGTCCCAATGCTTTTGTACAGTGCTATTCGTTTATGCCCTCGAATTTTAGTGGCGCCATTGGTGGCTGGACTACAGGAGTTCTGTTCGATAAAATGACCATTGATGGTGGAATTATCAGTCTGGCCTACCGGGATGTAGACGGACAGGGTGGCGGCTGGAGTGCGGCCAACTCCCTATGCTGGCAATGCCGTGCCGCTCAGATCCATCTTCCTGCTCCTCCAACCGCTCAGAACTGGGCTTATGCCAGCTGGGCGCAGGGATACGGAGATGGGCACCACGAATTGCAACATACTTTCGTGAAGCCGGAAAGTTTTTATTATGCACAGCTGGAAGCCCGAACAGGAAAAAAATCAGCCGAAGAGGATAAAATCCTGACATATCAATCCAATGAATCAACTGCGCCTTCCATAGACATGACGGCCAAACTGAGTGAAAGATCCAAGACTCCTGACCTGATCATGGATGTGTGGATAGACAAAATGATTCAGCAGTTTCCGATCAAA
>JANYJT010000135.1 GCA_025358395.1 Bacteroidia bacterium | reverse complement strand
TTTGGAAACTTCAAAAAAAATGCTTCTTTTTGTTAAGAATCAAACCGATTTTGATTTTAACCAAACTTCCAAACTTTAATGATTATGGATTTCAAGAAATTTATCGTAATTCCGGTTTTTATCGGATTTCTGGCTTGTACATTTGTAGCGCTGGATCAGTTTATTAGTCCGCTTTTGCCCATTCAAGGGAACAAGGGATTTGGCTGGGTGACCTTTCAGGCATGGGCCATGTATTTTATGGCAGGGTGCACACTGAAAGGCGGTGCACGTACTTTTCTGGGCTATGTGATGGGTGTGATCTCAGCCATTCTGATCATCAAACTGGCCGGATTGATAAGTGCCGCAGGATTCTGGACTGTTCCACTGGCTGTCTTTGTCATCGTGATCCCAATGTGCTCCATGGAGCGCGCACATTCACTGATTGATTTCGTTCCAGCCTTGTTTGTTTCTTCAGCAGTATTCTTTGCCTTTACGCAACTGTATCCAACCTCAACATTTGGTAATAACGCTCTGGTAATTTTGCTTTATTGCGCCATTGGAATGGTTTACGGGATCGTTACAGTTTGGCTTCGCGGGTTATACGAAAAGGCGGTGGCGAAGAAGTGAATTGCAATTGTAAAAGAAATAAGAGAATAAATTATTCTCTTATTTCTTTTACAATTGCAATTGCCTCCCTGACTTTCTGCTCTATAAATCCGTAATCTCCGGAGGCAATAACTTCGGCAGGTGTGAGTTGGGAGCCTAATCCGACGCAAGCCACGCCTGCTTTGAACCATGCCTCCAGATTCTCCCGGTCGGGGGATACTCCGCCCGAGGGCATAATGCTCGTCCATGGACACGGGGCAAGAATGGCTTTAACGAAGGATGGTCCGCCGACCTCCTTACCAGGAAAGATCTTGACAATCTCACATCCAAGCTCCTCAGCAAGATTAATTTCCGAAAGTGTACCACAACCCGGCATCCAGGCAATTTTGCGGCGGTTGCAAACTTTGGCCATGTCCGGATTCAGGCTTGGTGAGACAATAAAATTCGCTCCAAGCTGGATGTAAAGAGCTGCCGTAGCACCATCCACAACAGAACCTACACCCATAATCATCTCAGGACATTCGGCAGCACACCATTTATTCACTTCGGCAAAAACTTCATGGGCAAAATCACCCCGGTTGGTGAACTCGAAAACCCTTGCTCCGCCGGCATAACAGGCTTTCACCACATTTTTAACGATTGCTGCATCTTTGTGGTAATACAATGGAACAATGCCAGTTCCGGTAAGCGTATTCAGTACTGTTAATCTTTTGAAACGTGCCATGTGAGACAATTTGAAAATTGGGAAATTTGAAAATTTGAAAATGGTACTATTAAATAAAGTAACCAAAATATAGTAATGCCTTAAATAAACAGTTTGAGTTATAAAGATAACAAAATCAACTCAATCCTAAAAGAATCGTTCGAGATTGAGCTATTTATGATCATTTTACTTTTCATTTTTTATGCCTGGACTTATTTTTGTTAACCAAAACGATTTTTGGTTTTGGGGCACTTTCCATGTCTGTACCAAGGAAAAACCCGGTATGTGGTGGTTGATTGTATGCCACATTTTCAGAGGCAATCGCCAACCGGTACTGGGGATCATGCATTAAAGTGCAGATCCTGTGATTGGTCGGAATTGTCGTCGTATAAATCCGAAGATTTTGATTATCCGCTGTTCGGAAAATGACTTCTTCACGCCAGTCGCCAAAGAGATCTGCACTTAAGGCAGGCGTAGATTTTGAGCCGTTGTTCGATACACAACCATCAGCAGTAAACAGCCTGCCCGCCTTGTATTTATCGATGTGATTTCCATCGAGTAGCTCGCGCGATAAATCACCATCCCACCAGATCAAAAAATTAGCGGATGGGGGTGCATCACCAATTCGATCACCTTTCATATTTAAGAGACCATCACTTCCCGAAAACCACATCTCAGCTCCCGGATTGGATGGATCGATATCTTCGGCTACTCCTCGTCCAACATCCTTGTTCATAGAGCCTTTATATAAGACTTCACCGGTTTTCGCATCAAAAACAGTTGCTCCCGGACCTTCCGTTTTCGCTTCAATTTCGTGGATTCCAAACACCTGCAGTCCCTGACGGCCAGGAATGAGCTTCCCGACATGAATGGCATCACCATGACGAAACCCTGTCGAAAACAAGCCTTTGCCATTGTCGTCAACGACCATTGAACCATAAATAATCTCATCCTTCCCATCGCCATCAACATCTGCGACACTTAAATTATGATTCCCCTGTCCTGAAAAAACGTTCTCGCCATCTTTGCTGTCAAATACCCAACGTGAAGTTAATTTTTCTTTCCTCCAATCCCAGGCAGCCAGTACAGACCGTCCGTAGTAACCCCGGCACATCACAACACTTGGGTGGACACCATCCAGGTAGGCTATACAAGCCAGGAAACGATCCACACGATTTCCTGAACTATCGCCTCCTCCATTGCCACCATGGCCATTCCATCCATTCAGGGGAAGGCGGTTGGGAATGTAGTCGGTGGTTGCAAGAGCTTCACCTGTACGGCCACTGAAAATGGTGAAATATTCCGGTCCGGCCAGTATTTTGCCATAAAAAGTACCACTTGCCTTATCTAAATTCCGGTAATCTTTTGTGGAGTCGCCAATAACTTTCCCAATTCCGTCCATGGTGCCGTCGGCAGTTTTACAGGCAAATTCAGCTATGCCATCACTGTCGAGATCATAAACCATAAATTGGGTATAATGAGCCCCTTCCCGGATGTTCTTTCCCAGGTTAATTTCCCATAAAAAAGTCCCATCCATTTTATACGCCTGAAATATCGGTATTCCGGAAATACCGGTTGAAGGGTTATCGATGGCTCTTCCTGTCTGATGCAGAATTATTTCATATTCCCCGTCACCATCCAGATCACCAACGGAGGCATCATTTGGGGTATATCCAGCAGGCGTTTTAAGTGGGATATTAATGTATTGCTGAACAGGTGAATTGGCCTTTAAAGTAAAAAATTTGCTCGCTTCCTGTTCAACATTCTTTAGTAGTGCCTTGACAAACCAGGAATTATCCTGGTTGAAATCGATTTTGCCATCAACATAGTTTGTGCTCTCTTTTATGGGATTTGCATTGAGTCGGACTGGTTTTTCATTTCCCGTTTGACGATAAAGATTAAAAGCTATCACATCAGGTTCGGTTCCCAATAATCGCCAACCAATATATACTGAATCCGTAGTGCTACGAACCGCAATAACCCCGCGATCAAGATTTTCCATCTGTCGCTGGGCCTTTGCACCCAATGCGAAGATGAGAAAGGTAATTACAAAGAGCCTAATGAATTTCATTTTGTGGTGGAATTTTTGTAATCTCTATTTAGCCATGACTGAGGAACCGGAATCAAAATAAGACAAATGGCAAATACTGCAAAATAGTATTTCATCAGTATAAAAATTAACGGGACACCCGTCCGGAAGAGTCGCCTCCCATCAGTTTCTCAACTTCGGAGACGGTCACCCTGTTGTAGTCGCCGCAGATGGTATGTTTCAGGCAGGATGCGGCTACCGCGAAATCCAGGGCAGCCTGAAGGTCGTCCCGGTAGGTAAGCAATCCGTAAATCAGACCGCCCATGAAAGAGTCACCTCCACCAACCCGGTCGACGATATGTGTGATTTGGTAAGTGGTGGATTTGTATAATTCCTTGCCATCGTATAAGACGCCGCTCCATGAATTGTGGCTGGCACTGACCGACCCGCGCAGGGTAGTGATCACCGCTTTGCAGCGCGGGAATTGCGCCATTACCTTTTGTGATACAGACAGATAGGCATCCGCTTCAACATGACCGGCGGTTACATCAACGCCATCCGGATGGATATTCAGTGCCATGGCTGCATCCTCTTCGTTGCCAAGGATCACATCACAACCGGCGACCAGCAATGGCATCACTTCGTGTGCCTGTTTGCCGTATTTCCAAAGATTTTTGCGGTAGTTTAGGTCAGTAGACACCATGATGCCACGTTGGTTTGCAATCTTTATTGCTTCGAGGCAGACATCGGCTGCTCCTTGCGAAATGGCAGGAGTAATGCCGGTCCAGTGAAACCATGTTGCCCCTTCAAAGATTTTGTTCCAATCGATCATTCCCGGCTTGATCTCCGCAATCGATGAGCCGGAACGGTCGTAAATGACTTTGCTTGCCCTGCTTACTGCGCCGGCTTCCAGAAAATATATTCCCATACGGTCACCGCCCCGGAGAATTTCTGTAGTGTCAACACCGAATCCCCTGAGTTCCCGAATGCAAGAATCTGCTATCTCATTTTTTGGAAGCCTGGTGACAAATTTTGTTGCTATGCCGTAATTGGCCAGGGATACTGCGACATTGGCCTCACCACCGCCAAAAGTAGCACTGAGATTGCCGCTTTGTCCAAACCGCTCGAAACCCGGAGTAGCCAGGCGCAGCATGATTTCACCGAATGTGATGACTTTTTCCATATTATGACAATTTAAACTTTTAAGATCAGGCAGTTAGCTATTGGCTGTTAGCTGTTGGCTGTTGGCTGTTAGCTGTTGGCTATTGGCTATTGGTTGTTAGTCTGCCCATATCAAAGTGGCAAATCATTTTCGCCTTTGACATAACCAAAGTTAGCCAAAATTCCACCATCCACATACAGCACATGTCCGTTTACGAAGTTGCTTGCTTTGGAGGCCAGGAAAAGAGCGGCATTACCAACATCTTCAGGTTCGCCCCAGCGACCGGCAGGGGTGCGTGTCATGACCAGATCGTTGAACGGATGACCGCCCAACCGGATGTCGGCAGTCTGGGAAGTGGCAATGTAGCCCGGACCAATCCCATTGATCTGCACATTGTATTTGGCCCATTCGCAGCACATGTTGGCTGTCAGGAGCTTTAGTCCGCCTTTGGCTGAAGCATACGCAGAAACCGAATTGCGGCCGTAGACGCTCATCATCGAACACATATTGATGATCTTTCCTGACCTTCGCGCGATCATTCCCGGAGCTACACGCTTGGAGATGATCAGCGGTGCAACAAGGTCTATATCGATTACCTGTTTGAAATCGCTGATGGCCATATTTAAAATGGGGATACGCTTGATGATTCCGGCATTATTTACCAGAATATCGACTGGCCCGACCTCATTCTCAATTTGAGTGATACCCTTATCGACTGCTTCTTCGCTAGTTACATCGAAATTGAGGGTAAAGACATCCAGACCGACCTTGCTGTATTCGACTTTGCATGCCTCAAGTTTTTCATCCGACAGGTCGTTGACACAGATTTTGGCACCAGCTGCACCAAGGGTTTTTGCGATGGCCATGCCAATACCGTGGGTTCCTCCTGTGATGAGGGCGACTTTACCGGTAAGATCAAATAAGTCATTCATTTTTAATTATTTTAGTTGCTAATTATCAATTGATGCTAATAAATTTTCGATTTTCGATTTTCGATTTTGGATTACGGTTTAAGCTTTATTTGCTCAGGAATATGAGGAACCAGGCAAATTAGAATGAAGATTCTGCGTAATCCAAAATCCAAAATTCATCTGAGCTGGTTTGGCTGCACCACATCCATATCCGCGTAATCAAGATTTTCGCCGGCCATTCCCCAGATAAAGATGTAGTTGGCGGTTCCGGCTGCTGAGTGGATAGACCAGTTCGGAGAGATCACAGCCTGCTCGTTGACCATCCAGATATGGCGGGTTTCCTGCGGTTGTCCCATGAAATGGCATATTGCCTGACCTTCCGGGACGTTGAAATAAAAGTAGACTTCCATCCTGCGACTGTGGGTGTGAGCAGGCATGGTGTTCCAAACACTTCCCGGGCGCAACTCTGTCATCCCCATTTGCAACTGGCATGTTTCAATCACCTTGCTGATCAACAGCTGATTAATTTGCCTTTCGTTGGAAGTTTGCTGCGAACCCATTTGAAGAACATTGGCATCTTTAAGGGTAATATGACGCGTTGGAAGTTCTTTATGGGCAGGTGTCGAATTGAGATAAAAACGAGCAGGTTGCGCCGCATTCTCTGAGGTGAATAATACTTTTTCAGAGCCTTTCCCAATGTAAAGAGCCTCTTTGAAATCCATTGTATAGTCTTTCCCGTCGACCGATACCGTTCCTTTGCCTCCCACATTGATAACACCGAGCTCCCGACGGTAGCAGAAAAACGGAGCTTTTAGCGGATCGATTGCAGTCAGCTCAAGCGATTCATTCACAGGCACCGCACCTCCGGCAATGTAGCGGTCGTAATGCGAATAAACGAGGTTGATCTTGTCGGCCTCCATTACTTTTTCGATCAGAAAATGATCTCTCAATTGTTGGGTGTCGTAATGCTTTACGTCGGAGGGATGGGAGGCGAAACGTTCTTCGAAGTGGATTGACATGGGATTTATGCTTTAAAGATGAATTACTTAAAGTACTTAGAATACTTAGAGTACTTAGAGTTATGGACTCCGAACTGGTGAAACTTGAAGCGTAAATACTTTAGGCACTTTAAGTACTCTAAGTATTCTAAGTACTTTCTTCCGGGACAAATATAAACAGTATTTCAGATTTGTGCAATCGATTGCATTTTTTATTTTATCTTTGAGCGGAAGTAGAAAAATTTGCCATCTTTGTCCCTCACATTGTTTAAAAATGCATAAAAAAACAGAGCCTACCATCCATGATATTGCCAGAGAATTGAAAATCTCTGCCTCAACTGTTTCCAGGGCTCTGCAAAACAATCCACGAATCAGTCAAAAAACCAGGGAAAAAATCATCTCCCTGGCTGATAAAGTAGGATACCGGCCAAATACAATGGCTTCCAATCTGCGAAACAAAAAATCGAACACCATCGGTATAGTAGTTCCGCTTATTAACCGCTACTTTTTCTCATCCGTGATCAGTGGTGTTGAAGAGGTTGCCTTTAAAGCGGGTTACACCGTTGTTATATCGCAATCGAACGATTTGGCAGAAAAGGAGTTATCTATCGTGCATTCAATGCTGACAAACAGGGTTGACGGACTGATAATTTCAATTGCCATGCAAACTACCACTTTCGAGCACCTGAAGATCTTCAGAAAAAAGAACATTCCGCTTGTTTTTTTCGACAGGGTTGTGCCCGGGATTGAGACCAACAAGATTGTTGTCGATGATTTTATGTGTGCCTTCCGGGTAACCCAACATCTGATTGATCAGGGATACAGGCGGATTGGTCACATGGCAGGTCCACAAAATCTGACGACTTATCAGGATCGCAAAAAGGGATACCTGGAAGCTCTTGCAAAAAATGGGATGGCTTATGACGACTCACTGGTCGTTACCAATTCCCTCACCCTTGAAGATGGCGAAAAAGCCGTAAAATATTTTATGAGTTTACCTGATCCCCCGGATGCTCTTTTTTGCAGCAACGATACCACCGCATTGATCGCAATGATACATATTCGTGACAAAGGGATCAGGATACCTGAAGATTTTGGGATTGTTGGTTTTAGCAACGAACCTTTTTCCCGGGTCGTTTCCCCATCCATCTCAACGATAGCCCAGCCGGGATTTTTGATGGGTCAGAAGGCAGCCGAACTGATCTTAAGCCAAATAGAACACAGGGAGAAGTCTTTCAAAACACTGGTTCTCCATTCAGAATTGGTTATCAGGGAATCTTCCATGCGAAAGGAAGTCTGACATCATTTTATCTTTCCGGCCACAACAGCGCTGAGCATTATTTATTTAAGTTGTAAGGCAATCCATCTATTGTTACGTTATGACTATTTTTAAACTCCATTGCAGGCTTCTTTTTTGTAACAAGCGTTAGATTCCTGATTTTAATATTGTTGGCATCCGAACAGGTCAAACCTTTATCAGCCTCCATCCGTATATTTTCCAGACTGATATTTTCGAGGTTCATTTCAGGCAGGCCCTGCAGCAACACAGCCTGTAAAGCGCCTCTGCAATTGACATCCCTGATGGAAATATTTCTGAATTGCGGAGTCTCCTCGTTGGCGACTTGTGTTGACTGATCACTCTTTGCTGCACCTTCATCCAAAGCTTCCGAAGCTGATTTTCCGCCATAAAAAAGATCAAAGGAGATGGCTTGTGCCGGAATATTGATCATCTCAATATTCGAAATAAAGATATTTTCGACCACTCCTCCCCTGCCACGGTTGCTTTTGAACCTCAAACCAACATCAGTTCCAATAAAGGTACAATTTGATACATGCATGTTCCTGACTCCTCCCGACATTTCACTGCCAACGGTCACCCCGCCATGGCCATGGTAGACCACACAATTGTCCACAATCAGATTTTCATTGGGAATACCCCGGTCGCGGCCTTCCTTGTCTTTGCCGGATTTTATGCAGATGGCATCGTCACCCACATCGAAATTGCTGTCATAAACCAGACTATTCTTGCACGATTCGATGTCAATACCATCTCCGTTTTGTGAATACCAGGGATTCCTGACCGTCGCATTTCTTACTGTCAGATCCTCACAAAGGAGCGGATGAATGCACCAGGCTGGAGAATTCTGAAAGGTTGGACCATCAATCAGAACCTTCTTGCATGAAACCAGACTGATCATCACCGGTCTCAGAAAATCGCGAATTTTTTCAAACTCTTCTTTTGTTTTCAGCTGGCGCGGAACATTCATTTCAGCAACTTTTTCGCCGGCTCTAAATTGTTCTGAGGGATACCATGTCTTGCCATTTTCGCTCACAAGGCCACCTGATGCGACCAATTTCTTCCATTGTGATTCGGTCAGCTTCTCCTTTTTTACTGCTCTCCAGGCATCTCCTGAACCATCAAAAATTCCCTTGCCTGTAATGGCTACATTTTCAAGATTCCTTCCATTGACAGGAGAAGAACAACGGTATGTATTAAATCCTTCGAAGTTTGTGCTCACCAAGGGGTACAAATTTTTATCAGAAGAAAACAGTACCAAAGCACCGGCTTCCGCATGCAAGTCGATGTTGCTCTTCAAAGTTATGGGGCCTGTGAGCCAGGTCCCGCGGGGTACAACTACCCGGCCACCACCCTTAGTTGATAAAGCTTCGATTGCCTTGCTAAAAGCTTCTGTGCAAAGCTTTTCTCCTCCGCTTACAGCACCAAAATCCACGATCGACACGGAATTGGCAGGTATCACAGGTTCTTTGACTACAGCCATTTTAAATTCAAGGCCTTTGTACAGATCAGAGGATCTGTTTTTTTGAGAGGAAGGCTGAGCCATTGTGCCCGCTGATAACGAAATCAATAAAAAAAGGACAAGGGGTGATTTAGAAAGATTCATCATGATGGTGAATATTTTAAGGATTACTGTTTTGATAATTAATGAAATTGAGAAAATATTTTGACAATTTAATTATTAGAAACAAACCGGAATGCAAACTGTTACTTTTCAATCCTGAACCAATCGATATCAGCAGAACCTGCGTCGTTAATAACCCCGTTTCGAAGCGCATAAAATCCTAATTTAGCGCCAATCCAGCGACCCTGCCGGGCAACGAAAGGTTTACCCAACGGCAAAAATGTCAGACCATCTGCACTGTAGCTAAAATGACAATCAGCACCTTTGAGAACCTGTATCCTGAGGTAGATATCGCCTGAATCAATCGGCTTTGTTTCGGTTACCTCTTCTTTGCCTGATTTATCGGCTTGTTTGCAACTGAGAGACCGGATTTCAAGTTTTGAATTGTTGCGAATGATTGAAATTGCACCATAATCCATTCCCATCACAACCAGGCCTACTTCTTCTCCGTCAAACCGGGCGGCGAAAGTCAATTTGGCGGTAGCTGTGAATTCGGGTGCCGGAAATTTCTGCAGCAATAGGTTTGGGATGTTCCACAGACTGACTGCATCCGGAGGTCTCGGAATGCAATTCAGTCTGAAAAATCCAAGATTTCCGGATGGATAGCCCCAGATTGTTTGGTAATTGGCATGCCATTGCCATTGCAGACCTAGCTCATTTCCATTGAATTCATCACTTTCGGGAGGGGTGGCTACCGGATATATTTTACCCGGGTTTGGCTTTTTGAAAGTTCTGACCGGATTGCCAATGCCATCACCATCATCATCCGTTCCGATGACCGGCCAGTCATTGACCCATTTCATCGGGTTCAAGTGTACAACCCGTCCGTAAGCGCCCAAATCCTGAAAGTTAAGAAACCAGTTTTCGCCCGTTTTTGTGTCGACCCAGGCTCCCTGATGAGGTCCGTTGATATCGGTCTTGCCTTGCTCCATGGCTACTTTAGATTCGTACGGGCCGATGATATTTTTTGAACGTAGAATCAGCTGCCATCCTGTCGCTACACCGCCTGCCGGTGCAAAAATGTAATAGTAGCCATTCCGTTTGTATATTTTAGGACCTTCCACCGTTGGGTGATTTTTATGACCGTCAAATATCATCACACTGTTGCCCAATAGTTTGGTGGCTTCACTATTCATCCGGCTAAGCATAATCACGCTTTTCACACCTGCACGACTTCCCGCGAGGGCATACACCAGATATGCTTTTCCGTCATCATCCCAGAGCGGAGAAGGGTCTATCAGCCCCTTCCCTGGCTGAACCAGCAAAGGCTCTGACCACGGACCAGCCGGATTTGATGCCTTGACCCTGTAAATCCCATAATCGGGATCAGGATAAAAGATATAAAATTCATTTTTGTAGTAACGGATGCAGGGAGCCCAAACGCCATTGCCATGCTGAACTTTGTCGAAAACGTCGAATGGAGGTAGTTTTTGAAGACCATAACCAATTAAATTCCAATTGACAAGATCCCTGGAATGAAGAACGGGCAAGCCGGGTATACAATTAAAAGAGGAGGATACCATGTAATAATCATCATTCACCCTAATGGCATCGGGATCCGAATAGTCTGCATACAAAATCGGATTTTTGTAGGTTCCATTGCCATTGTCGGCTACCCAAACTTTCGAAACCGGATTGGATTGTTGCGCCTGAACAAGCATGGTATAGGTATAAAAGGTACTGTTTCTGCCCCGGTTAATTTTATCAAAATAGTCGTTGTAACAGATGATGGTACTATCGGTGTTTTCGCCGATGATTGATAGAAGTGTATTGCAGGATGGCACAACCAGTTTTTCTTTGTAGGTGCCATTTTTGACAAAGATGGTGACCCTTGCGTCGGGAAATGCCTTGCATGCATCAATGTCTTTTTGAATGGAGGTGTAGCCGCCACTGCCATCCTTTGCCACCACAAAATCGTAGTTGACGGCTGTTGCAGACAATGAGAGAAAGATCATAAGGAGGGCAAAAACCGGAAGATGCCTTATCATAGTTTGGAGTTCTTTTGTTTGACTGAAGAGCTAATTTTTTACAATTTTCCTGGCATACATCACCTGGTCATTATCTGTAACTGAGACAATATAAACGCCAGGAAAAAGATCATTTAAACTTACTTCAGCGCTATTTTCATTGCAAGTTTGCATTTTTATGCTGGCACCAGTCATGGAGTAAATTTTAATGAGTTTAATTCTTTTCAATAAGCTAACCAGCAGATATCCTGATGAACTGTTCATCTGAAATCTCAAAAGGTCATCGACCTTCTCATTTGTTTTAACTGAGGTATAGGTTCCATCCATCAATTCATTGGTTGTGATGGACGCCACCAGACTGTTGAGATACGCTTCAACATTGGGATATTTCCCATCCACGTTAGTCGATTGGGCATCCGATGGATTGCTTTTATTAAGCCCGTTGGCATCCTCCCATGTATCGGGCATTCCATCCGCATCAGTGTCGGCAGGAGCAGGAGTGGATTTGAGGTCGGGCCATCCGCCCACGGCAGTTTGAGTATCAATAATGCCATTTGTACTTCCATTGCCACCTGATAAAAAAGTTGTGGTTCCATTTGTCACATCACGGATGATTCGCATATCTACTGCATCCCTGACAAGACTCGCACCGGCATAGTCCAGAATTTTCAGATAGGCAGTCTCAGCGGAATGCGTTGTGACATTGGATATTGAAAATTCCCTGGCCGACTTCAAATCAGTGACTGTGATCAGCGGAGAATACAAGCTAAAATTGGGATGCGGAGTAACGCCCAGCCAGTTATCTGAAGTCACAGTCGTGCTGCCTGATACATAATTACCGGTTATGTAAAACTTCCCATAGGTACCGGCAGGCTGATTGTTGATGCCATCATCGGGATATGGTTGAATGATTCTTGTTTTGGAAGAGGATGAGGTAGCAGGACCAGCTTTGTAGTAATTATTGACCAGATTATAGCTTCCACCCTCAGCCGCATAGGCGCTGTTGCTGCCCCAATTGTAAATCAGATTGTTCCGGAAATCGACCATTTCAAGATCTGGTCTGTTGGAATAACGGCTACCACAAAAACGGGGATTGCGGCTATCGTGATCTGCCAGAAGGTTGTGGTGAAAAGTCGCATTCTTACCTCCCCAAATACCGCCATAGCCGTGAGAACCTTTGTCATGCACGGAATTTCGCAGGCTTTCGGAAAGTATGCACCACTGCATTGTAAAATTTGTATTGTCATAAAATGAACCGCATTCATCTGTGCTCCAGCTCATTGTGCAATGATCGATGATGATGTTGGAGCGATTTCGACCCCAAAATGCATCATCTTGTTGTTTGGTTTCATCGCCCATTCTAAATCTGACAAAACGAATAATCACGTTGTCAGCCTGATTTTCAACAGAATAATCTCTCAGGCAGATACCATCGCCCGGAGCTGACTGACCGGCAATGGTAACGTCTCCCTTGGTGATGGTGAGTTTTGATTTCAGCTGGATGGTGCCGGAAATCTTAAAAAGGATCATGCGCGGTCCGGATTGATTTAAGGCATACCGCAGGGATCCGGGGTTATTGTCATCATTCAGATTTGTGACATATATCACCTTTCCACCTCTTCCTCCGGTGGTAAAACGACCATATCCTTCGGCACCGGGAAAGGCCGGCAATTGACCCTGACCAAAAGCAGATACTACCGTGAAAATGCAGATAAAAAGAAAATTGGCGATGAAAAATGCCGTTCGCATGGGGAGGTTTAAATTAGACCTGAGAGGAATTAAACCTGACAGGAATTAAACCTGACAGGAGAGAAATACCTGTCAGGTTTGTTCATATTCCAAAAGTAAGATTTATGGTCTCCAGCGTGGATCGCCGGCAGTGCTTTTACCGGAAAATTTGGTGTCGATGATTGTAAAGTCGTCAAGTCCCGGATTCTTAAATAAGGCGGATGAGAGTCCATTGTAATCTGCCAGGCCTGGAAGGTCTGTGCCCAAGATCCAGGTCAGATCTGAGGTTTTGAAGTTTCCTGCCGAAGTGATGTTGAGTGTTGCGGGCCGGAAGCCACCCACAGACAGCACCGGCGGAGTCGCGGCACTTGGCTTCCCGGCTCCGAAGATGTTGTTCTTCAGCGTGATCCCACCCGTGACATTCAGTACTCCATAATCGAGGAAATAATTCGGGTTCATTGGCGCCAGGTAGAATGTGCAATTTTCTATCCAGACGGAAGTCGCATTCGACTTACTGGTCAGCACTTTCTGCGCGTCAGAAATGGTCGAATTGGTCAGAATAATGTTAGAAATGGTCGAAGCGGCGTTGTCGCATGTTACTACACCATAGCCGCTAATACTATCTATCAGGCACTTGTTAATCGTCACGGTATTAATCTGAGGCCCAGCCTGCGTACGAATGACTCCGCGAACAGCTTTAATTTTGCAATCGTCGAAGGTAAGTTTCGCAATCGTGGTAACGGCATTGATGTTGAAGACATACCGGCTGGCATATCCGTCGGCAGCAGCTCCAATCAGATCTACTGTTTTGAAGGCAACTTCCGAAATAGTCGTGTTTGCTGCCATGCTAAAATTTCCAACCAGATTCAACTTTGCCGGTGGTGCAAAGAAAGTCACCTCGCTCACAAAAGAGACAGCCTTGTCCATCAAAACTGAACCAGTGATGTTGTAGGTCATGCCTCTCTTCAGGATGACTGTAGCGCCGGTTGTCAAAGAGGTCAGGTAAGCGCTGGTAAGGAGATCCGGATTGGTGTCTTGTGAGAGATCAACGATATTGGTGCCTGTGATAATTTGCGCGGCTGTTGTGATGGTCTCATACCCCCGGACAGTTGTACCGCTGTAAAGCGTAGCAATGTAAGTGGTCTGAGGAAGCAATCCGCTGATAACCTTGTACTGATTGGTTATGTCTGCTGCCAAAAGTGGCACATCTTTGACCAGTGTCCCGCCCGTTTTCAGCGTAATTTTAAAATTGGTAACAGCATCTGCCTTGTTTATCCAACGAAGCAGGATCGCCTTATCAAGAATTTCCGCGGAAGCCGGAGTAGCCATAATGGAAGGAAACTTCTCAGTTTTTCTTTCGCCGAGGAAAGAGAATCCGGAATTTTTAGTATCCATGATGGCATTGGCCCGTACATGAATCTGGTAAAGTGTCAGCCATCCCAGATTGTCAAATACGACCGTGTTGGTATCGATGGTGGCAGATTTTATGACCGTTTTGAAAGAGTCGGCACTTATTTCCGCTGTATAGGATTTTGCTTCCTTTACTTTGGTCCAGCTGGCACCCAGCCAGTTTCCTGCTCCAAGTATTTCACCGCTGATGACCGGTCTGAAGAGACGTGGAGCTTCCTGTAAAGTCTCCTTTTTTTGGCAGCCCGCCATAAATACTACCCCAAAGGCCAGGGCCAGTGCAGTATTTTTAAGATATAAATATTTATTGCTCATGATATTATCCTATTATTTTAAACCGTAACCATCATTTTTTAGAATACCCAAACTGCTGATAATAATCTCGCTTTGAATGGGCAGCACATAAGGAGCAGGGGCATTACCCGTATTGTCAGTATATCCTCTCCAGTTGTATAGAATATATGTTGCAGGTTCAAGGGTTGTCGTAACGATGTTGGAACGCAGCCAGGTAACACGCGTGTAGCCATCCGGATTATCGCCCTTGTTTGGGCTGTCCTTCACTGGTGGTGCGACAGCAGGTTTATTCTGAGTATCGTAAAAAGCCAAAGTAAAATCAGCATTTGTTTTGTAGTAGAGATAATCCGGAAGTGTCGAGAAAGTTCCGGTTCCATTGTTGGCATCTACGCCCATCTGGATCAGATCCGTCCTTGTTTTGGCTATTTTCTTGCCATAATTGTTCCAGCGGATGAGGTCGTATTTGCGGATACATTCACCACCAAGTTCCCATGCCCGCTCATCGACGATGGCATTAAAGAAACTTGTTTTGTTGGCTGAAACGGTATTGACATAATTGGTCACCTTTTCAGGCCAGAGCGTTGCATCAAATGCTCTTTGACGAACTCGGGTCAGCGCTGCCTTGGCTTCGGCTGTGGGTCCATTCAATTCGTTATCCGCTTCAGCGAACATGAGCAATACATCCGAATAGCGCATCATTGGCCAGTTGATGCCTGTGCCTTTGGCGGATGCCGCACCCGGAGGCGTCGTAAGCCAGAGGCGGTTCCATTTTCCGGGCGAAATACCAGTTACACCGGTTGGCTGCTGTTTCAGATCTTTGTCGTAATAGATGATTGAGCAAGTTACCGGAAGTCGTTTGTCCGTCTTGTCGAACGAATAGTAATAAGTAAGTGGAAGAGTAAGATATGCAGAGCCGGCACCGTAGGAATGGGTCCCCGCATCCACACGAATTCCGTGGTTCCATGCTACATCGCCATATCCGGCCTGGAAAGCCACCTCGTACAGCACATCATCGTTGACGGGTGTTAAATTCTTACACTCATTCATGAATATTTGCATGAAATTCAGATTCAATGGGCGGTCTTTCAATGTCATCAGTTTCTTTGAATAGTCGCGTGCAATTTTGTAATAATCAGCAAAATCGCTTTTACGCTGCATGGTACCGTCGACCCGCATGGAATAACCTGCACGGGAAAGCGCCAAACGGGAAATCATCCCGATCACATACTCACGGTTGACGCGTTCGATGCCACCTGACAATTGGTCGGCCCACTGCATATCCGGCTCGATATCTACCAGATCTTTGATGACAAAAGTGAGGATCGAGTCACGGTCTTTTCTGGGAAGATAAAATTCATCTCCAGCTTTCGTGCCTGTCGTTTTGTAAGGTACATCAGCCCAGTAGTTCTGCAGGATATAAAACCAGTAAGCCCTTAAAGTAAGTGCTTCACCCAGCAATTGTTTCATGTTCTTGTTTGTTGCAGGGTCTTTGTACAATGCGCTGGATTTTATCCCTTCGATGCATTCGTTGGCTCGGTTAATGGCGTTGTAAGCATTGTTCCAGATGGTTTTCAAGTCAACGAAAGAGGGCGAAAGCTTGGCTTCGAGCGACCAGATATCCCGTCTTGAATTATCAGGGGCAGCTCCTGCCCCACCCATCTCAATGTCCGTATTTCCAGTGAAAACATTGGAAACCCTGGAAGTAAAAGCATCCTGGTTAAACAGGGCATAGACACTCATGACCGCTTTTTGCGCATCTGTTTCGTTGGCAAAAATATAGGTGTCGGTAAATGATGATGGCGAATCAGTATCGAGGTACGCCTTGCAGGAAGCAAGAAGTATGGTTGCGATAGCCAGCGTATAAATTATCTTCTTTTTCATATTGCTCATTTATTCTTAATTGACACTGGATTAAAATGTTATATTGAGACCAACTGTAACAGACCTGCTTTTGGGATAGGCAGAATAGTCGACTCCCGGAGTCAGTGCATTGTACGTACTGCTCGTAACAGTTGAGCTTACTTCCGGATCGTAACCAGTGTATTTGGTCAAAATCCAGAGATTAGAGCCCGTGGCATAAACACGCAACTGGGAAATTCCTGCTTTCATGGATATTAGTTTTGGCACTGTGTAACCGATTGTTACATTGTTCAAACGAAGAAAAGAACCATCTTCGACAGCCCACGAGTGAAATACGGGAGTCGCATTTCCAAATGAGAAAGGAGACCAGATATTCGCATTTTGGTTCAGTGTGCGCAGCTGTTCGAGATCGGTTACAACTTTTCCGGTTTCATTGATGAATTTGAAACGACTGTCGTAGTTCATGGTGTTCAGCATGTTGCCATAGGTAGTACGCAGGTTTTGGCTGGCAGCAATCTTGTTTGCATTGTAAATTTGATTGCCATAAACCCAGTTGAAGTAGGCCGAAAAATCAAATTGTTTGTATTCGGCGGTAATGTTAAAACCACCAGTATGCTTCGGATTGGCATTGCCAATTACAGTGCGGTCCAGGCCGTCGACGATGCCATCAGGAACACCGTTGGGACCGCTTAAATCTTTTAGTTTTAAAGTCCCCGGCCTGATGCCAATCGTTCCGCCATACAATCCGGTAGTAGGAACACCGGCATTTCTGGTGTAGAGATTTTTTACCGCATCATATGCTGAAAAATCATCTACCGTATAGAAGCCATCAGTTACATAGCCATACATCAAACCCACCGTCTCACCAACTCTTAACCGGTAATCGTCCTGGTTCTTGAGGTCTGTACTTGCCCAATTCGAGTTGAAAGCCTTTTCGTTAACACCATCCAGCTTGTCTATTTTGGATTTGTTGATACCGATATTGACAGAAGCCGATAGCGAGAAATCTTTTTTGCGTACGAGGAAAGCGTTCAATGTAAGTTCGACCCCTTTATTGGATGTTTGTCCGATGTTGCGCATTTGCTTTGAATAACCCAGATAGGAAGGGATATCCGACTCAACCAGCAGGTCTTTGGTCGAATTCCAATAATAATCCAATGTACCGGAAAGACGATCCTTTAAAATTGCGAAATCGAGTCCGCCGTTGCGCGTAATGGTGGTTTCCCATTTCAAATCAGGATTGACCAGCAAACTGGAAGCAGGCACATAATAAGGATTGCTGACATCGCCCAAACCGTAAGTTCTGGTGTTGCTGATTGCGTACGATCTTTTCCAAAGGTCGCTGGCGATGCGGTTGTTACCGGCCTGACCGTAACTGGCCCTCAGCTTCAGGTTGGTAAAGAACTTCTGGTTTTTCATGAATTGTTCTTCCGAGATCCTCCAACCGATGGCACCTGCAGGGAAGATACCCCATCTGTTGCCGGGTGCAAATTTGCTTGAACCATCGGCGCGAAGTGTAAAGGTTGCAATGTAACGATCACCGTATTTGTAGACGGCACGACCAAAGAAAGATTCTATTTTATCATCGGTACTTACGTTCGTCGAAATCCGGTCGACAGTTCCCAAAGCCATGTTGGCAAACATTTTTTCGGGATCGAGGGTGGTCGAAAAATACTTGGCTCTTTGGAAGTAGGTAGTTCTGTTGCTTGAAACCATCTCCTGCCCCACCATGACATTCAGATTCTGTTTGTCAGCCGGTTTGAAAGTATAGGTCAGTGTATTTGCGACCCGGTACCTGGGTGAAGTAGTTGTCGTAAGTTCGCCCAAAGGCAGATTGCCCCCTTCATTCCGTGAAGTTGTCGTAAGCGGTCCATAATAGCGTTTGTTGTCTTCGTTGGAAACATCATATCCGATTTCTGATCTGAAAGACAAATCCTTAATGATTTCCCAGGTAAGTCCGGCATTGATATTTAACGCCTGTGTTTTGCGGTTTCGCCAATCCTGAGCAGCCAATTGGGTAGGATTGATCATCGACCTGATAAATGAATCGTAGTCTTCAGCTGCCTGGGTTGGATCAATATTCAGAACATCCAACAATCCGTTTACCGGACGGGCCGTGATGCCATCGGTAATCCGAAGGTTGGCAGTACCTGAAGTACCGGCGCCTGCAACTTCAGTATTAGACATACGCGAGGAGAGATCCAGGCTAAGCTTTTTGGAAATTTCGTGATTGAGTTTAAAATTAAGATTCACCCTTGTATAGCCGGATCCAACAAGCAACCCTTCATCATTGTTATAGGTTCCACTGAGGTT
>JANYJT010000101.1 GCA_025358395.1 Bacteroidia bacterium | reverse complement strand
TTGTTGCAGTATTTCATTTTAAAATCTAATGCAAGCTAATCATAGAATATAATAAATGCTTGAAAAGGGTTAGAGTTGAGTTTAGAGCCGGTTTAGAGAAAAGTTTATAGTAAAATAAGATTTTACTATATTAAAATTTTATAACCTCCGGAGATGCCTTATTTTATTGGGCAAACAGACTTCTGGTATTCCTTGCGGTATTAACTATTAGTTCGATAGTTTTATTAACTTTTTTACCCTTTTTTATCTTGCCAAGACTTGAAGAAAGGCTTGTGACTTTAACGGGAATAACTGAACCATATTTATTAGATTTATCAGAGGATTTTGGAGTGTACAGAAATATATTAGATACTTTTATTAAATAGTGGTATGGGTCTAACAAATTCTTCATACCTTTTGTGTTTAAATAGTAAACCAAGAAAGCTAATTCCAAAATATCTTCTTTCCAGAAAACAGGTTTAGCAATTAAATCAGAGAAACATTTTCCGGTATTGTTAATAAATAGTGTTAAATATTTCTCCTTCCAATTAGGGGTTTCAGTTATATCTTCAATATATCCCCTTATTTGCAATTGCCTGAACAGTTCTACAAGCTGCAGTTTATCCATAAGCCATATTGGTTTTTGTTTATCTTTAATATCCGAATAATTAAAATTAGCATAACTGACAACATTTGTGTTCTTTAAGGAATCTTTCTTTAATTCTGTTGTACAGGGCGGGTCTAACAAGGATATTCCATTTTTTCTCATTTCATATTTCGTTCTGAGATAATTCAGCCTGTATTCAATTTTTCTTATTTCATCCTGCATTGGGTTTTCTTTTACCAACACAGAATAATTAGAATAAAACACAGACAATGCATAACTAAAGTACTCTATTTTTTCTTCAAGGTATGAGAATGCTTTTTCGGCAAACCTATTCAGTGTATCAAATTTATAATCAGGCAGAATGTATTTATCTTTTTCCGGGATTAAATCAAGTTTTCCATAACTTTTAACTTTTTGAACGTTAATTTCAAATTGCAAATCATATTCTAAGGTCTTTAAATAATGTCCAAATGATATAGTTATTGAATTTCTAAAACCAGTAAATTTTCCTCTATATTTCTTTAAAGCAATTTTATCTTTTGGGGGCAGAGTTATAGGATATATCTCTTTCAATTTATAATCTTTGTAAAGCAAATCGATATATCTATCAGTAAAGTTTTTAGCAATGCTGTAAGTCCTTTTGTTAAGTTCTTTTAGCCAATTAAGTTTTGAAGAATCATTGGGTAATTTATTTAAAACATTCAAAACACCGTTTTCAGTAAAAACGAGATTAAAACCATCCTCTACGATAAAGTTATAAAATTTCAAGTTTGTTAAGTCATATTCTATAGAGGTATAAAGGAGTGATAATTTGTCGTGAAGTATTTCATAACCTGTACCTCTATAGAACCCGTTTATGTTTTCCAAAGCATATTTTAAATCAGAAGGATCTATTGGTTTTTCTTCTTCAATTCTTTTAATTTGTTTTTCTAATTTATACTTGCTTATATAAGAATTTATATCTTTCAGAGATTTATGAGAAAACATTTCATTATATATGCCGAGGATGTATTCATAATAATTGATTTTGGAATCTATAGATTTTAAAGATTTCAAGTGTTTTTTAATCTCGTAAAAATTTAAGTAAACGGGAAATTTGCTCATAATACTAATAAGTTATATTATTTTCAAATAATGGCATAGGTGGTTGTTTTACTTTCAAAAAGTATGAGTCTATTGGATGACCCAAAGGGTACCCCCAGCTAAGGTCATACTGGAATGATAAGAGTGGGATTGTGTTCATTTCCTTACTCTCTTTTTGTTTTCCTTCAGGAGGGGTTCGGTGTATTTCTTGTAGAGGTCGAAGAGGAATTCGAGGCGGGAGAGTTCGTTTGGGAATGGCTGCGGACGATAGCAGAGGTCGACGGCTTTGTCGAGTTTTTTGTGAGCTTCTACGAGTTTTTTTGGCATTGCGAGGGGGTCGTAGAGGTCGGCGAGGCTGCTGTTTGGATATTCTTTTCTGACGTCGAGAACGAGTTGCGCGAATTCTTCTACTTGTTTTGTGTTTTTCTCCGATGGGTTTTCAGGCCATGGATAGTTGTTGTAAACGATATCTTTTGAATATCTGAATCTGCTTTCGAGTCTTCCGCAAACATATTT
>JANYJT010000087.1 GCA_025358395.1 Bacteroidia bacterium | reverse complement strand
TTCCATTCAAAGAATTTCAGTGTTGCCATTCCCCCCGATTTTCCAACGGCTTCAACTGTTGGCGGAATCAGACTTGTTCCAACAACCATGATTTCAGACAATTTCAAACCAATAATGGTAATGAAAAGACCAATCCCTACCGTGATCGCCCTTTTCAATGAATTTGGTATCGCGACCACCAGAATCTGACGGATTTTTGTAATGGTAAGAATGATAAAGATAATCCCGGAAATGAAAACGGCTCCAAGAGCAACTCTCCATGGCATTCCTACCCCCGCCAGGGCGACCGTAGCAAAAAGTGCATTCAAACCCATACCAGGAGCAAGGGCAATTGGGAAATTTGCCACCAGCCCCATGGCAATTGTTACAAAGCCGGCAGAAATTGCGGTAGCGAAAAATACCGCATTTTTATCCATGCCAGTGGAGGCAAGAATATTCGGATTGAGAAACAGAATATAGGCCATGGTCATAAAAGTGGTAATTCCAGCTATGATCTCCGTCTTTATATTCGTTTTATTATCAGCTAGTTTAAAGAATTTTTCCAACATAACCTAAAGTATTAAATTAGAAAGTCCATTTAGTAGATAGCATCGGATTACACATGAACCCCTTGTGACCCGAAAAATTGGCACTGATATCCTGTTCGGTACCCATAGAGAAATGTTCGGTAAAATTGTACCACAAGACAGGTTTGGTCAGAAACACATATTTGGTCTCATCGGCAGTGCCGGTAAAATTATCTTCTCTCCAAAAATCGGCGAATCCCGAAAAGGTAACTTTGTTTTTAAGCATCTGGATGGCCCATACACCTGTAATCTGAAACGATGCAGAATTTTTATCCTGAATGGTTTTGAATAAAGCCTGAAGGGTAAAAACTTTTGAAAAATCTTTGGTATTCCAGGTATATTCACCCCCAAATAGCCAGGCATTGTTAATCTGGTAAGCTCCATTCATGGGTGTACTGGTCTTGAATTGTCCAAAGCCACCATTGTATTCAACATGGAGCGCAAAGGGACTTTTCCAGAATTTCAAGGAACGCGTTATTTCCCAATATGCCAGGGATACCCCATGAACACCACCCTCCCCATAATTCATGTCAATAAAGAAAAAGGTACTTCCCCACTTGTCTGGCTTAAACATTTCAACATGGCTCCAGGGGAATTTACGATCCTTTCCAAGATCATAATGCAATTGAACATTTTGTGCTTTGAGCGCAGTAGCCGACGTAAAAATCAGCAATAGCAAAAGAATTTTTTTCATTTATTGTGGAATTTAATTTAGGGTAATTTGTTTTGATCTCACTCAGATCCGTTTTCATCTATGGCACGGTTCAAAAATTGATTCATTGGATAGATAATCTTGAAATAATCAATGCACTTTTCAGGAAAATCACGAGAGAGAACCTCAGCTTCAGTCAGGCGATGACCGAAGCCATAGGAGCGATTCCTGATAAGATCCAAGTGCTCCCAATCCTTGGAATAACCCTTGGGAGCCGTCTTTAGCGCGTCAAAATAGTGCTGATTAAAAATCGATTTTATTGGGTCTTTCGTCAACAAATTTCTGTAGACTTCCGGATGATAATAAATCTCCTGACGGATCGCATGTAAATGTTCAGGAGGTGGCATGTAGTTCCCACCTGCGATAAATAATTCATCCGGCGAAAGATGAATGTAGTATCCTGCAAATCCTGATTTTCTGCCCCCTCGCGCCATGTAACTTCCATAATTTGTCTTGAATGGTCGCTTGTCATTAGAGAAACGGACATCCCTGAAAATTCGGAACATGCAGTCTTTTGGCTGAAGGAGAGGAACTTCCGAATCAAATTTTCTAATTTCGTCGATCAACCAGGAGGTAACCTCTAAAAAATTCTTGCGTGTCTTTTCATAACGGTCCCGATTTGCTTCAAACCAATCTCTTTGGTTGTTGGCATCCAGATCTTTGAGAAAATGAAGAATTTCTTTCATAGCCGGAAAATAAAATGAACACAAAAATAATTAAAAGAGAAATACACATGAGCAATTATTCACACCAATCGAAAATGATTATTTGGATATTGGCTTCGCCGATCTCTGATTCCATCTGGCAATTAAAAAACAAATTTCTTAACATATGAAACGCAAAGCGGAATCTAACGGCAGAATGTGCTATTTTAGGAATGATCAATAATTGACTAATTTTGAATTTTCGATTGGGTCACAGAGTCAGTCGAAAGCTCGTTTTTCAAGTATAATAAACTCGACAGTGAAAAATAGTGTCATCATCGTAGCCGGAGGAAGTGGATCCAGGATGGGGAGTGATCTTCCCAAACAATTTATTTTATTGGACCATCTTCCTGTTCTGATGTGGTCCATCCTATGCTTTATCAAATACGATCCAGCCATATCCATCGTTGTAGTATTACCTGAATCTCAAATCAATACCTGGAAAGAGCTATGCCATAAATACGATTTCTTTCATTCGCATCGTGTCATTGCCGGAGGTGAAACAAGATTCCAATCGGTCAAAAATGGAGTGGCAGAATTGGGAATAAGCGATTTAGTCGCAGTTCACGATGGTGTGCGACCGTTGGTGTCACAACTTACCATATCGCACTGTTTTAGCCAAGCCGAAGCATCTGGGGCTGCTATTCCAGTTCTTCCGGTAAGCGAAACACTTAGGGCCGGAAACATGCAAAGGTCACTGACCGTGGACAGAACCCGATATTATACTGTTCAAACCCCTCAAGTTTTCAAGGTTGAAATCTTAAAAGCAGCCTATGCTCAAACCTGGGAACCATCTTTCACCGATGATGCTTCTGTCGTTGAAAAAGCCGGTTACGCGATTCAAATGGTTTTGGGTAATAGGGATAACATTAAAATTACCCACCCGGAAGATCTTTTGGTGGCAAGAGCGTACCTGAAACAAAAGAAAGGCATCATCTAATGCCTTTCTTTTATCGGATATCAGAATCCGATACACTTTATTCCGGAGGTAAGAGGTCCAGTTCCTTATCCTTAAATGGCATGTGGTCTTCCAATTCCACAATCTTTTCCATTCAACTTGCAAGTCATACATAAGACGACTGACATTGTTATTCGTTACAAGTCCTTTATGCGCCTTCCAATGTTACCCATTCCAATTGAGCGCATTTCAATGAATAAAATTGTCCATCCAGTAAGATAGAAAAAATTATATGTCATTGATTTAGTGAGTTGTAGTAATATCTATGTTTTTAATAGATTCATTTATTAAAAGTGTGAATGCCTAAAAGAACTTCACTTTTTTAACTGTTTTTTAACTGTTTTTTAACTATTTCGAATTATAATCAGATGGACAATAATTCGCTAAATTTGTTGACACAGAATTTTATACCTCGGGTAACAATCAACACAATAATCGAAATACTTGAAAAAATGGAAAAAAAACAGGAAGACAGTAGAAGAATTTTTTTAAAGAACCTGAGTCTGCTAACAGGAGCCATGGTTTTACCTACAGGACAGCTGGCCTTTGGAAAAGCAAAAAAACAACAAATGAAACTGGGATTTGTAACCTATTTATGGGGAAAAGACTGGGATCAGGAGACAATTATCAAGAATCTAACAGCTTCGAATATCAGCGGAGTAGAGCTTCGTGTTGAACATGCCCATAAAGTTTCTACCACTCTGACAAAGGAAGAACGCCTTCTGGTTAGGAAAAAATTTAGTGATAGTCCGGTTCAAATTGTGGGTATGGGCACAAATCAACAATATGACTATCCCGAACCGGAAAAACTTCGTGAATCAATTGAACAGACTAAAGCCTTTTTCCAATTAAGCAAAGACATTGGCGGATTGGGCGTAAAAGTTAAGCCGAATCAATTCAGAAACGGGATTCCTCATGAAAAGACCATTGAACAAATTGGCCTTGCATTGAATGAACTAGCAAAATTTGGAGCCGACATGGGACAAATTCTCAGACTTGAGGTGCATGGCAATGAAACGCAGGAAATCACCAACATCAAAGCCATCATGGATGTTGCCAACCACCCCAACGCGACTGTGTGCTGGAACTGCAACGCGCAAGATTTGAACGGAAGCGGACTCGAAGCCAATTTCAATATGCTGAAAAGTCGCTTTGGAGATATTTGTCATGTCCGCGAATTGGATGACACAACCTATCCTTACCAGGATTTGATGAATCTTTTTGTGAAGAATAAATATGAAGGATGGGTTCTGCTCGAGTGCAGAACAGATCCGGCAGACAAAGTAAAAGCATTGATCAACCAGAGGGAGATCTTTGAAAAAATGATAGGGAAAGGTTGAAAAATAAAAGTTGAAAGTTGAAAACTGAGAGTTGAGAGTATACAACGAAAAATGAACAGTGAACATCGAAAAACGAAAAATGACGCATTTTTAGTTGAATTGAATACCAACTATAGCTAGATATTTATATTTATTTCTATCTTTATGGATCATGTAACCAAATAAATAAGACTAAAATTAAACAGATGAAAAGAAACCAAATCCCCGGATCAAGATTAATCACACTTTTCGCCGGTTTGCTTTGCTTATTATACCTGCTTCCTGTGGCAGTCAAAGCGCAAACTGGTGATGTAGTTGGAAAAACAATGACCCCACTGATGATCTCCGATGCGAACAATCAACCGAAACAAATTCCTTATGTTGGCGAAAAAGTATTGTTGATTCAATATACTGATCCGGATGTAAAGGATATTAACGACAAACTATCCAATGCGGTAAAAGCAAAAAAATTCGACGAAAAGCTCTATCAAGGTATTGGAATTGCCAATTGCAAAGATACGTGGATTCCCAATGCCGGTATCCGCATGAAAGCCAGACAGAAGGAAAAACAATTCGCGGGTTCAGTAATAATGCTTGATGAAAATCGTGTGCTGCCAACCGCATTACAACTTGGAGACTGCAATGGAGCAGGAGTTTTACTGATCGTTGGTAAAGACAAAGTCATCAAATACATGAAAAAAATTACTTCTGAAGAAGAAAGCATGAAAGTAACTGATGAAGTTGTCAATCTGCTGGAAGCGGAAATCAAGAAGTAATCAGATAGAAATTGAAGTCATAAAAAAAGGCCGGATTGGCCTTTTTTTATGACTTCAATTTCTCAAAAAGTCTTCGGAGACTAACCTGACCGGCAATAATTGATTTTACCTGATCAATGTCGACCCGTTTCTGTTCCATCGTATCGCGGTAGCGGATTGTAACAGTATTATCCTCCATGGTCTGATGATCCACTGTTACACAAAATGGCGTACCAATGGCATCCTGTCTTCTGTAACGTTTGCCAATTGAATCCTTCTCATCGTATTGACAATTGAAATCAAATTTTAGTTCATCGATGATCTCTCTTGCCTTCCCAGGAAGGCCTTCTTTCTTAATCAAAGGCATAACAGCCAATTTTACCGGAGCGAGCGGAGCAGGGAGCCTCAATACAACGCGTGTATCCTTTTTGCCATCTCCGCCATCAATCTCCTCCTCAAAATAAGAAGCAGACAGTACCTGCAAAAACATCCGGTCGACACCAATTGAAGTTTCTACGACAAATGGGACATAAGACTCATTTAGTTCGGGATCGAAATACTGTATTTTCTTGCCTGAATATTTTTGGTGTTGGGAAAGGTCGAAATCGGTACGCGAATGAATCCCCTCAACCTCCTTGAAACCGAAGGGAAACTTAAACTCAATGTCGACAGCTGCATTTGCATAATGAGCCAATTTTTCGTGCTCATGAAAACGGTAGTTGGAATCACCAAATCCCAAAGCCTTGTGCCATTGGATACGAGTTTCTTTCCATTGCTCAAACCAGGTCAGTTCAGTACCCGGACGAACAAAAAATTGCATCTCCATCTGTTCAAACTCCCTCATGCGGAAGATAAACTGACGGGCAACAATCTCGTTGCGGAAGGCTTTCCCAATCTGTGCAATCCCAAAAGGGATTTTCATCCTGCCAGTCTTCTGAACATTCAGATAGTTGACAAAAATGCCCTGAGCCGTTTCAGGACGAAGGTAAATTTTCAATGAACTATCAGCTGTAGCTCCCATCTCGGTAGAAAACATCAGATTAAACTGTCTCACTTCTGTCCAGTTGCGTGTTCCTGATACCGGACAAACTATTTCGTTGTCTTCAATAATCTGTTTTAGCTCAGCCAGATCTGAGTTATTAAGGGCTTCAGCAAAACGGGCATGCAAGGCGTTCCATTTTTCAAGATTCTCCAGTACCCTGGAATTGGTCTCCCTAAATATTTTCTCATCAAATGAATCTCCAAACCGACCGCGCGCTTTTTCAATCTCCTTCTCTATTTTCCCTTCAATTTTTGCCAGTTCCTCTTCAATCAGCACGTCTGCACGATATCTTTTTTTGGAGTCTTTGTTGTCAATCAAGGGATCATTGAAAGCGTCCACATGTCCGGATGCCTTCCAAATGGTGGGGTGCATAAAAATGGCAGAATCAATTCCAACAACATTTTCATGAAGCAATACCATCGAATCCCACCAGTATTTCTTGATGTTATTTTTTAGCTCCACGCCATTTTGGCCATAATCATAAACGGC
>JANYJT010000081.1 GCA_025358395.1 Bacteroidia bacterium | reverse complement strand
TTTGCTGCTATTTTTACTGTTCTTGGGATTTTCATATTTAGCAAGACGGTTAGTCAATCGGACAACCTCATGCTCGAGATAATCAACTCGATTTAATAAAGCATCAATTCTTTCTTCAAGTGATAATTGCCCTGTCATAATGGACAAAGTTCAACAATCATTTTGGATTAATCAAGCTTTTAAAGCATTAGTTATCATGCAGAAATAATTATAATTGTTAATAACCTCAGAAATTAGAATTATACCTTCGCGAGAATTAAACAGAGCAAAACTATAACAGAAACAGAGCAATAACAAATTGTAGAATGGCAAAGAACGTTTGTTAGAAATCAGATCATAGATAGCTCTTTGAAGATTAATCGCTATATTTATCAATGAATAGTTGCAGTTTATACAAAACTAATATTTTTCAGAAATTTTCATTCAACAATGAAAATATTTTCATTTATACATGGTTTATCAATGGGCAGAGGGAACCCTGTTCTTCGATAAAAACCAGCAGTTTGTCTATGAAATCGATTGATTGGTCTATTCCATTTTTGAACCCTGCCTACTGTGATTATGTTTGAGTACAATTTAAAAACAAAAACTTTAACAATTTAAAAAATAGGAATTATGAAAGCAAAGAATTTTTTCAAAGGGTTATCACTTTTCGTCGTTGGTATGATCGTCATGTTAGGAATTGAAGCAAATGCGAGGCATCAATATTACAGCCACAATGCAGGTATCAGAAAAAGTGCAGTAATTGAAATTGGTGCTCCGCTTACAGTAAAAGAATTAAAGCATTTGGGTCTGATCTAACCGGAGTCCGGATGATTAAGATGGAGGTATTTGCCTCCTTTTTTTTTGCTCTGAACCGGTCATTTATATCAGTCATTTTTTCGGATATTTTTTTTTGGGGTTCTTAATTCCCGGCTTGAAATTTCTCCAACAATAAATTATATATTTGAGGAACTAAAGAACTAACTATGAGAGCCTATTCATCGATCGTTGCTGTAGTTGTGTCCGGATTGATTCTGACTGTATTATTCAGTTGCAAAAAAGAAACATTAAAGACCGTTCCTGTCCTGACTGCATCTGCTGTTTCAGCGATTACCCAAAATTCAGCCACCTCTGGAGGTGAAGTAACTTCGGACGGAGGTGAAACCGTCACTGATCGGGGAGTTTGCTGGAGTACAACCAATACTTCTCCAACTATCACGGATGGCAAAACCAGTGATGGCTCAGGTTTGGGCGCATTTTCAAGTCAGATTACAGGCCTTACCCCAAACACAACATATTATATCAGGGCATATGCCACCAATGCGGTCGGTACGGCTTATTACAGTCAGGCGGCGTTTAAAACGCTGGGATTGGCCGCGACCATAACTACTACTCCCATTATCTCCATTAGTTCAAATTCAGCCTCCGGCGGAGGTACCATATCATCAATCGGCAGTACCTCAATTATTGCCAGAGGAGTCTGCTGGAATACCTCAGCCGGACCAACCATTGCAAACAGCAAATCTACTGACGGCACCGGTACCGGTAGTTTCACAAGTTCCCTCACCAGTCTGGCCCCCGGTATTACTTACTATGTCAGGGCTTATGCAATCAATGCTGCAGGAACATCCTATGGCGATGAGATGACTTTTACCACATTGCCTGCCAATGCAAATATTTCAACCACTACGGTAACTGCCATCACAACGAATAGCGCTTCAAGCGGTGGTAATCTATTAAATGACGGGGGTTCTCCTGTAACTGCGAGAGGTGTTTGCTGGAGCACCACAACCGGACCGACCATCGTAAATTCAAAAACGACTGATGGAGCTGGTACAGGTAGTTATGCCAGTGCCTTGTCCGCTCTGATCCCGGGGACGACTTACTATGTGAGGGCGTATGCAACCAATAGTGCGGGTACGGCTTATGGAAACGAACTGACCTTCACCACCGTGGCAGTCCCTGCAACGCTTACAACATCTGAAATTACAGCCATCACAACAACTTCGGCCACTTCGGGAGGTTCGATCACTTCAACGGGTGGAGCAACTATTACTGCAAGAGGTGTTTGCTGGAGTACTTCCGATAATCCTACCATT
>JANYJT010000073.1 GCA_025358395.1 Bacteroidia bacterium | reverse complement strand
GGGCAATTATCACTTGAAGAAAGAATTGATGCTTTATTAAATCGAGTTGATTATCTCGAGCATGAGGTTGTCCGATTGACTAACCGTCTTGCTAAATATGAAAATCCCAAGAACAGTAAAAATAGCAGCAAACCTCCCTCCGGTGACTTTCCTAAATTGTCAAAAACCCAAAGCTTAAGAGATTCATCCGGGAAGAAGCCCGGTGGGCAATTCGGCTATGATGGAACAACCTTAAAGATGGTTGCGAATCCGGATATCATTCAAACGCACTATATTCTAAGGGACACCGGCTGTGTACAGCACATTTGCTTAGGGAGCTGACCCATTTTGAGGAAAAATACCCAAATGAAACCTGGGCATGCAGAATGTCCGAATTAATAACTAAAGCGCTCAATTTGCGAAGGAATCAAACCGCGACCAAGAGTAACGTGGAAGTAATTGATACTGCCATTAAGAATAACCAAAACCCCTTTGAAATAATCCGACTCATCGCTCAATGTGAGATCGCGACTGAATAGTTAATAAAATTTTAATTACCAATCAATAAACATTTTACTCATGAAAAAACAATTTATCATTTTTCTGGTCCTCCTGCTTGGTGGTTTTATTTCCATGGCACAACATGTTGGTTCAACTCCCGAATACATTAAACTTCTGACTTCTGAATGGAAGGGTGAACGCTTCCCGGATGGCCGGCCGAAGGTTTCTGATGCAATACTCGAAAGATTAAAGAAAATATCCATTGAGGAAGCCTGGGGTGTATTAAGAAACAAGGGATTTCAAAATCAGTTCGAAGGTGACTGGACCATCATTAATCCGGAACAAGCCATGACTGGCAGAGTAGTAACTGCACAATATATGCCGCTTAGACCCGACCTTGAAAAGCAAGTCAAAGAACAGGGAAAGGCAGAAAATAGGGCACAAAAAGGTGGTACCAATTCATGGCCAATCGACATGCTAACAATTGGAGATGTTTACGTGGCTGATGCATATGGCAAAATTGCGGATGGAACACTTATTGGCGACAACCTGGGCAATTCTATTTATGCCAAATCTCAACGCGGTGTTGTCTTTTATGGATCAGTGAGAGATCAGGAAGGTATCTCCGAAATTAAAGGATTTAACGGATGGATAAAAGGGTCAGATCCTTCCTACATCCAACAAATGATGTTGACTTCCATCAATGCCCCTATCCGCATAGGACGTGCCACCGTATTGCCGGGTGATGTTGTTTTGGCAAAAAAATATGGCGTTATCTTCATTCCTGCCTATCTTGCTGAGGATCTGGTACTAACCTCGGAGGTCACTGCGCTTCGCGATGAATTCGGTCATCAGCGTCTCAAAGAAAAGAAATACCTCGCCGGCGAAATTGATAGTGAATGGAATGAAGTGATCAAGAAGGACTTCCTGGATTGGCTGAATAATTACCCCGGCAAATTGCCGATGACAAAAGCCGAATTAGATAAATATCTGAAGGAAAGGAATTATTAGTTCCATTAAAAACTCATTCATACTCCATTGAATTAAAAAATTACCGATGAAAAATATTCTGAAGAATATTGCAGCTCAAAATAAAAAGTTGGAAAACACTGAAAAAGAAGCCCGCCAGGCTGAAATTTCAAACCCGGCTACCAGCAATAACCGCCGTAATTTCCTAAAGAAAACAGCCTTCGGCGGAATAGCTTTGGGCGGATTATTAAACTTGTCCATCGAAGACACCATCGCACAAACAACCTCAAATGTTTCACGCGCCTCAAGTCCAACAGATCTGGTCATCACTGATATGCGCTATGCCCTTACCACTGTTCTGGGTGGAACTGCCATCATCCGCATCGATACCAATCAGGGAATTTATGGATTGGGAGAAGTTAGAGATGGTGCTGATGTTCGTTATGCTCTTATGCTTAAAAGTCGTATCCTCGGATTGAATCCCTGCAATGTAGAGATGATATTTAAGATTATCAAACAGTTTGGAGGCCCTTCCCGTCAGGCTGGCGGAGTATGTGCTGTCGAAATGGCCTTATGGGATTTATGCGGAAAGGCTTATGGAGTGCCTGCCTGGCAACTGCTGGGTGGAAGATACCGTGATAAGATAAGACTTTACGCGGATACACCGGAAGCTTCTTCGCCCGAAGAGCAACTGAAACTTATCAAATACCGGACAGAAGAGCAAGGCTATACCTGGCTTAAAATGGACCTGTCAATTGGTGAAATTAAGGATATCCCGGGTACACTGGTCAATCAGAAATTTTGGATGAATAATGGAGCCCTTCAACAATGGCAGGGAAATTACATGTCCTATGGAAATACCCAGCACCCTTTCACCCAGATACAAATCACGGATAAGGGACTGGAAGAACTTGCAAAAATGGCAGAACACGTGCGCTCACTTGTTGGTTATGATATTCCGATTTCAACAGATCATTATGGTCATTTTGACCTGAATAACGGCATCAGACTGGGGCACGCTCTGGAGAAATACCGGTTGGCCTGGATGGAAGATATCGTATCCTGGGAATTGACAGACCAGTGGAAAACCATGTCCGATGCTCTGGAAACACCTCTTCTGACCGGTGAGGATATTTATCTGCTGAAAAATTTCAAACCGCTGATTGACATTCACGCTGTAGATATTGTTCAGCCAGACCTGGCCACTTCCGGTGGATTGCTGGAAACGAAGAAAATTGGCGACTATGCCGAAGAACATGGTGTTGCAATGGCCATGCACCAGGCTGGAACTCCTGTTTCCTTTATGGCCAATGTGCATTGTGCCGCAGCCACGCAAAATGTTTTGGTATTGGAGCACCATTCGGTCGATCTACCCTGGTGGGAGAGCCTCGTAAAAACAACCGATGGAAGAAAATTGATTACAAAAGGGTTTGCCAATGTACCCTCAGATGCTCCGGGATTTGGTATTGAACTGAATGACGATGTAGTCAAGGAACATTTACACGCTAAGGATAAGTCTTTCTTTGCCCCAACTCCTGAATGGACAGAAAAACGCTCTCATGACAGGATTTTCAGCTAAATAGTTTATCTATTTTCAGTATTTTCAAGACTAAAAGGAACAGCTAACCATGAGAAAAATGAACCTGTACAAGATAGCAATGGGTTTTTCTGTCTTGCTCTTGCAAGCTGGTGGAGAAGCAAACCTCCAAAATAAGTTGAAGGTGCAGAATTAAAAATTTTGAATAAATGGAGCTTATACACTACAAACAAAGAAGTTCCTGCAAAGAACCTGCGGGGTTTGTTTTAAAAATAGAACACTTACCGCTTATTGGTAAATAATTACCATAAAAAAAAGGAAGCGAGAACTTCCTTTTTTTTATGATTGCATTTTGGACTAATTTAAGCCAAGGTGATTCAATTGAGCCACAGTAAGTGGTGCCCCGACTTCAATTATGGCTACTTTTCTGGTCCCTGCATTGTGACTGAAGTGTTGATGTCTGGCATTTGCTTCAATTCCTAACATGACGATCATACCTACTACGAAAAGTGACAAACCTTTGAAAAAATTCTTTGCTTTCATAATTCCTATTTTTAAATTGTTAAAGTTTTTGTTTGTAAATTGTACTCAAACATAATCATGGTTCGCAGGGTACAAAAATGGAATAGACCAACCGATCGATTTCATAGACAAACTGCCGGTTTTTATCGAAGAACGGGGAGTCACCGGATTCAGGCAATTTTCAATCCTCATATTAACCTATATTTATCTATTTTTGACTTAAGTTAGAAAATAATTCAAATTAATAAAACAACCGAAATGGCAAATCCTAAATTGGTCAAACTAGTCCTCTTATTGCTTATCGTCAATTTTGTAAATTTCCTTCAGGCGCAAAACTGGCCTGGCTGGCGTGGCCCTTCCGGGGATGGAACCAGTTCGGAAATTAACCTGCCTACCAAGTGGGATTCTACCACCAATGTATTGTGGAAGAGTCCTATTCCCGGCGTTGGCTATTCTTCACCTATTGTTTGGGAGGATAAGCTATTTACGCTCACAGCTTTGCCCGAATCACATGAAAAAATTCTTCTTTGTTACAATGTTAAAAACGGAGATTTACTATGGCAAAAGACTGTTCTTCAAAGTAAGTTTGAGGCTAAACACAATGACAATAGCTTTGCATCCGGAACTCCTGTGACGGACGGAAAACTGATTTATCTGTCGCTTTTGGATGACCAGGAGGCTCTCGTGGCAGCTTACGACTTTCAAGGGAACCAGGTCTGGCTTCAAAGACCGGGTACTTTTTCAAGTCCGCATGGGTACAGCTGTTCCCCTGTTTTATACAAAGACAAAGTGATCATTAATGGCAACAGCCTGGGTGATTCGTTCGTTGCTGCCCTGAGCAGGACTGATGGCCATGTCATTTGGAAAATTCCCCAAAACAAACCTTCTCATAGTTTTAGTACACCCATCTTCAGGGAGATGGCCGGAAAGATGCAGATGATCCTGGGAGGCAGTAAAGAGGTTTCTTCCTATAATCCGGATGATGGTTCGAGGTACTGGTTCGTGAATGGGCCATCAGAGGATTTCTGCTCTACGCCGGTTTACAATGCAAAATCAGGGTTGGTGCTGATTAGCAGCGCCTGGCCAAAAAGAATCCTGCTTGCCATAAAACCCGATGGCAAGGATGATGTTACCAATACCCATGTTGTCTGGCAATCAACGAAAGGAGCCTTTTATGTGCCTTCTCCTGTTTGTACAAATGATTATCTTTTTACAACTATGACGAGTGGTCAGGTCCACTGTGTCGAAGCGGCAACGGGAAATATTGCCTGGATTGAACAATTGGGCAAGCAATATGCTTCTGCAGTTCTGGCCAACGGACTCGTTTACATGCCAAATGATGATGGGGTAATCACCGTAATAGAACCGGGTCCGGCATTCAAAAGCATTTCTAAAAATGCGATTGGGGAGAAGATGTTTGCATCACCGGCCATCAGCAATGGCAAGATATTTATCAGAGGTTTTCAGCACCTCTTCTGTATTGGCACAAAGGATTCAAAGCAATAGGCAATAGCGCACTATTCGCTCATAATCAATTTTTGGATGGCAGAGGTTATTGACCCCGGCCTTCCATTTGATATGGTATATGAATCGATAGTCACAATGGGCAAAACGCCCTTGGTTGTGCTGGTGATAAAAACCTCATCGGCTGCCAGTAAATCCGTGAACTTAAAATCGGATTCAAATACCTTGAAACCTGTAATGCCTAAAATCCTCCTTCTGGTAACACCTGCCAGGACTTTCGATTTTGGGGTATAAATGCAGCCATTCCTGACCATATAGATATTAGACCTGGAACATTCCCGTACCCAATTTCTATCGATATATAAGACCTCGGCGGCATTTGTTTCAACCAGTTTTTGGGAAAGCCTTACTGAATTGAGGTAATTGATGGTTTTGGCTTCCGGTATCTCACGCTGGTATTTGCTGGTTATCAGGCCTGCCCCATCTTTCCAGATAGCCGGGATCTTTACTTCAAAGGGTTTATTGATGATGATCAATGTCGATGCGACAGGAGATAAAGTAAAATCATCAACCGATAACCCGCCAGTCAGAATAATCTTGACGGACGAATTTCGGATATTATTCTTTTTAACCAATTCTTTGACAATGTCAGATAGCTCATCTTTTGTATAGTTCAGTCCCAGGCTCAGTAAAGCAGCGGAGTTTATAAACCTGTCAAGATGAAACGGGAGGAATTTGGGAACTCCATCCTTTACCAGTAAAAAATCAAATACCGCATATCCACGCTGGATGCTCAGATCAGAAACATGCAGTGTCGACTCATTAAATGGAACAAATTCCCCGTTGATAAAAGTGTAATTGCTGCTCATAGTCAAAATTTATAAAAGTCTTCTCAAAGTTAACTTATTAATTACCGGTAGGCGTTGCTGCCTTCAATACGTAGTTCTCAACCACCCATTTTGCAAAAGGAAAACAGCAGGTAAAGGCAGGCGATACGGCATTCAGCACATGAATGGAATCGTTGTCTCCTTCCACCACAAAATCCATGATCAGCTCACGTGTATTTTTATTAAGCAACTGCGCACGGATACCAGGTTTTCCCCATTCGTTGAAACCTTTGACATCAATATTCTTAACAAGATCCTGCGCGAGCCCGGCAAAATAGGCCTTGTTGTATTTCTTTATTTCATCAAGCGCCAGGTTCCTGAAACCAAAAGAATTTCTCAGAAACAAGGATGCTTCCCACGACAAAATAGAAGCCATTTCAGCCGGACTGAACCGATCAAATCCGATGTAATTTTCCCGCCAAAAAGCCGGCATGGAGGTTGGTCCGATTTTGACGGTTCCATCCACAGTCACCGTAAAGTGAACTCCCAGAAAGGGATTTTTCAGGTTAGGGACCGGATAAACATTCGTCCTTGCAGGACTTTCCTTGCCATGGTATTTCAAATAGACGCCCTTGAACGGAATAATCGTATACTTTTCTGAATAGCCGAAATCATTGGCTACTTTATCTGCATACAATCCCGCAGCATTGATGAACTTGGTTGCAGTGAAGATGTTCCCAAGTGTAGTTTTGACTTTATTGCCTTCCACTCTGCTCTTGTAACCTTCCCCAAAAAATAGTTCTATCCCTTTGGCTTTGAGTTCATTTTTGATGGCATGGGTAACTTCCGAAGGATCCACTGTGGCAGTGGTTGGAGAATAGAGTGCATGTTGAAAGGTTTTTGCGTTAGGATCGATCTCGAACAACTCCTTTTCGTCTATCAATTTTACCTCCACGCCATTGACCTTCCCCCTTTTCTCCAGCTCAAACAGTGCAGGAAGTTCATCTTCATTTTTTGCGACCACAACCTTCTTACACTCATTGATTTTCAGATTGTTGACATAGCAATATTCCCTTAGTTGCTGGTTACCGTCCCTCGTGAATTTGGCTTTTAAGGTATCTGCCGAATAATAGAAGCCGGCATGCAGCACACCGCTGTTTCGGCCACTGCCATGATAGGCCACATCTGCCTCTTTTTCCAGCAGACCAATCTTTGCCCCCGGGAATCTGGATCTCAGTTCCCTTGCGATGGCTAAACCAACAACTCCTCCACCAACAATCAGGTAATCAAAATGCATGAGTGTAATTTTGTCAGGATATTTAGAAAGAACAATTTTAAGCAATAAAATTGTAAAATTGACTGATATAAACCACAAAAACCTTGGCCATGATCTGGATTATTCTTGTAGTTCTCGTTGTGATTATCTTTTGGCTGATTGGTATATACAACAGTCTGGTCAGGCTTCGCAACACAAGACAGAACGCTTTCGCGGATATTGATGTCCAGCTGAAGCAGCGCCACGACCTTGTTCCTTGCTTTCCCGCTCGTGCTGCTTGGGATGGTTTTTATATGTATCTACTTTATCTAGAGTCAAAAAGATGTACAGGTGGTCAATGAGGTATTTGTCAGCGTGCTGCCGTTTGTCATTATAGGCACCACCATCTGGTTTTTGGTCGCATGGATGATACACAACTACCTGATCGCCCTTTTGCTCAGGTTTGGGATCTCCGGGTCACGCGAATACATGGCGGATGCCGGAACCGCCGAAATGACCCACAAGCCTTATGCATTGGCCAATGCGTTACGAAAGATCGATCAGGATCCGTTGATCGAAGCCGTTCAAAATCGCGATATTGCGCAACTCTTCATCGAAAATCCTCAACCCGAAGAGAAGAAATTCCCCTTTAGCAATCTATTCTCCACACATCCACCGATAGGGAAAAGGATTGAATTGTTGGATCAGTTTGCCTGAAAAAGGACTGGGAGACGGAGCAAGAAGACAGGGAGAGGGGGAGACTTGGAGACGGGGCGAGTGGTTTAAAAGGGAAGAAGGAAGAGCGCAAAGAGGATTCCCGAGCACCGGAGGTGCGACCTGTTTGTTGAAAACAGCACCAATGATTGATGTCAGAGCACCGGAGGTGCGACCTGTTTGTAGAAAACAGCACCAATGATTGATGTCAGAGCACCGGAGGTGCGACCTGTCATTTGCTCTTCACAAATGATGCAAATTTTTAAATATATTTATCAAAAAATACCAAATACTCATGCGACTAACTATGCTCCTGGTCTTACTTTTTGTACTGAAAAGCCTCAGCGCCCAAATCTCTGAACCTTATTTCCTGTCGAGTCCTTCGCTAACGCCGGATGGCCAAACCGTTGTATTCAGCTTCGAAGGAGACATCTGGAAGGCATCCCTGAAAGATGGAATCGCCTCCAGACTGACCGCCATGCAAGGAAATGAAAACAATGCCAGGGTTTCCCCGGATGGGAAATGGATTGCATTTACTGGCAGACAATACAACAACAGCGACGTGTACCTGGTGCCAATCGAAGGGGGCGAAGTTAGGCAACTTACCTTTCACAGCGGGTCGGACGACGTTAGCAGCTGGAGTTGGGACAGCAAGTTTATCTATTTCACCAGCAACAGGGCCGGACAGGCTTCCGGCTTTAAAGTAGGCATCGAAGGGGGCACCCCAGTGCGCGTTTTTGGCGACAATTTCTTCCAGAACGACCACAACCTGGTGGAACATCCTATTACCGGAGAGATATTTTTCAACGACACCTGGGAAAGCAGCAACCAGGTGCAACGCAAACGGTACAAAGGACCTTACAATCCTGATATCCAATCGTACAATCCTGTCACCAAGAAGTACACAAAGTACACTACCTGGGAGGGGAAAGACTTCGGTGCCACGATGGACAAAAACGGGAACATCTATTTCATTTCGGACGAAGGGAACAATGAGTACAATCTCTACAGCTTAGTGAATGGGAAGAAAACACCACTTACCCGGTTTCCGACCTCCATCAAGACTCCCTTTGCCAACGCCGACGGCGGAAAGGTGGTCTTTGAAAAGGATTACCAACTCTGGCTTTACGACGTCAAGAGCAACAAAGCTGACAAGGTCAACATCAACATTTACCGGAACAACATCCTGACCAAGGACAAGGATTTCGATGTTAAAGGGAAAATCTCCGCTTTTGATGTTTCGCCAGATGGCAAAAAAATGAGCTTCGTTAGCAGGGGAGCCCTGTTTGTGAGCGATGTGGAAGGAAAATTTATCAGGCAGATCAATGAGTCCAATCCGGAGCGGGTTGGAGAGGTAAAGTGGATGGCCGATAACCGGACCCTTTTGTTCACTCAGACCACCAAAGGTTACAGCAATTTGTTCATGGTAGCGGCCAACAAGGACAGTGCTGCCAGACAAATCACCAAAGAAGAGCGGAATTGCAGGGGAATCGCGCTAAACAAGAGTAAAACCAAAGCCGTCTTCCTGAGCGGTAGGGATGAGGTGAAACTGCTCGATACAAAATCACTCGAAGTAAAAACCATCGCCAGGCAAGAGCTCTGGGGATTTCAGAACAGTGCTCCCGGATTTTCACCTAATGACCAATACATCGTTTTTACCGGCAAAAGAAATTTCGAAGAGGATATTTACGTCTACAACATCAAGGAGAACACGACAACAAATATCACCAATACTGATGTCACCGAGTCGGATCCGCTTTGGTCGCCCGATGGCAAGTACCTATTTTTCACATCCCTGCGTCTGAAACCCTCCTACCCTTTCGGGATGCCCAATGCCAAAGTCTACGCGCTTCCCCTCGAGAAAATTGATGAGCCCTTCCGGATAGACAAGTTCAATGAACTGTTCGCGGAGGAAAAGAAGGATACCGCCAAAAAAGATACTACGAAGAAAGTCGTAACCGAGGAGATCAAACCCATCCAAATTGATATGGAACGTATCATGGAAAGGGTCATACAGGTCAGTCCGAATTTTGGCACCCAGTCCCTGCAATTCGTGACCGGGAAAAAAGAGAAAACCACCGTCCTCTACACCAGCGACCATGCCGAAGGGAAGTCTGCCTTGTGGAAGACCGTGCTGGAACCCTTTGAAACCAACAAAACGGAAAAGATCGCAGGCACGGAAGGTTCCTATGGTTTCGATATTGTCGAAGTGGGCGACAAGATGTTTGCGCAATTTGGCGGCAACCTCTATAAATTGAATCTGGAAGGAAACAAAGTCGATGCAATCAGTTTCAGCAATATCTTCCGGAGAAATCTGTCTGAAGAATTTGCACAAATGTTCAAGGAAGCCTGGGCGCAGATGAACGAAAACTACTACGATTCGAAGTTTCACGGCACTGACTGGGTCGCCATCAAATCGCAATACCAGCATTATGTCAATTTCTGCAACAACAGGGCCGACTTCAGGGTACTGCTGAACGACATGCTTGGGGAGCTGAACTCTTCACACCAGGGATTCAGTACCAACGGGGATGACGAGAACATAGCATTGACCAACCAGACCATGGAGACCGGTATTGTCTTCGAGAACCACGATCCGCTGAGGATCAAATACGTGTTAAGCCGCAGTGCTGCCGACAAAAAGTCGGTCGACCTGAAACCCGGTGATGTGTTGGTGAAGGTCAACGACAAAACGGTGGATCCATCGGTCGACCGAAACTTCTACTTCACGACTCCTTCCCTCGACAAGGAGCTGAGACTTACGGTAAGGAGGGAGGGAAAACTGATCACCACGAAGGTTCATCCCCAACCCAATTTGGGAAGTAACCTGTACGACGAGTGGATCGACAGCAACAGGAAAAGGGTGGATGACAAGGGGAAGGGCAGGATTGCCTATGGGTACATGAAGAATATGGGGCAGGGCGAGCTGGAAAAATTCATCATCGACATGACCCAGGTGCTGAACAAAAAGGATGCGCTAATTTTCGATCTCCGATACAATACCGGAGGAAATGTTCACAATGAAGTACTAAATTTCCTATCCCAGAAGCACTATATGAATTGGCAATACAGGGAGGGAGGATTGAGTCCGCAGCCCAATTTTGCCCCTGCCGACAAACCCATAGTGTTGCTTATCAACGAGCAGTCGCTGAGCGATGCTGAGATGACGGCCCAGGGGTTCAAGGCGCTAAAGCTGGGAAAGATAGTCGGAAACGAGACCTATCACTGGATCATCTTTACGAGCGGTATTGGTTTGGTGGATGGCTCCTCCGTCCGGATGCCCGCCTGGGGTTGCTATACCCTCGACGGCAAAGACCTTGAAAAGACCGGCGTAAAGCCCGATATCCTGATAGTCAACACCTTCGAAGACAAGATCAACAAACGCGATCCCCAGCTCGATCGGGCGATTGAGGTAATTTTGAAGCAGCTGAAATAAAAGGGGAAACCTTGGTGGCGTGAATTTGCAATTCCTTACCCGACTAAGTGAATCCTGTCCACTTTTTTCGCTTTCCAATTTCAAATGCCGTAACTTTAGGGATGAATGATTCTCAATGGTTGAGAATTTTATTTTGTTAAAATACAATTATATAACATTATTGTTATATAATTGTTTATCCATGAAGGAGGTAACAGGTGAAATGGTCAGAGCTCCGGAAAAAGGCATTACAACATGGTTGGTATTTGCTCAGGAATGGAAAAGAGCTTGATATTTATGCACATCCTGAAAAGGGATTTGTCATTCAGATAGCCAGACACGATGCACAAGAGGTCAAAACCGGGTTATATCACAAACTGAAAAAACAAATTGGTTTCTATCAGCTTGCATAAAGCAGCGATTTGGAGCTTTCTAAATTTTTGAGAAAATATGGATTCTTGATGGCCTTATTTTCAAGCAGATCGATCTGTCTGTTTAGAAGATCCTCCAGAGCAAATTTCAAATCAAAGTATCTGTCAGCATAATCAAAGGGGTCGTTTACATCAATATCAACAACCAGATCGATGTCGCTCATTTCAGAAAACCGATCAGTCAAAACTGAACCAAATACATACAACGATTTAACCTTGTGCTGAATACACAAGGCATTGATTTCTTTGGTGTACTTATCCAGATACATATTATTGACTTTCAGTGCAAAGCAAAATTAGTCAATCCTGTCAAGTCAAAAGTGGTGTCGGCAAAATCGCTTGAAATTTCCTTCTCAATCTCAAACATAATATAAGCATCCCCACTTGGTGTTTCCATTATTTCAACACATTGCGATAGTCAAAACGAGTTTGTGCCACTACATTTCGTGATTTTGAGGTATGATTTTCGGTGGGATAGGCATACCTATAGCTTTGAGAAGTTTGCAGGCATTTGGGGAGATGTCAACATTGGCCGGCTTTTCAATGTGCCTTTGATTTCGCCAAATGCGTCCTCTATCCTCTATAACTCTTTATAATTGAAGACAATCTCAGATGAAGGCATCTCCTTGACATTTGTTATAATCCCGAAGAAACCGTCTTTCTTTTTTTCGTCATTTATAATTTTTTGGTTTAATGTACATTGCGCCTCAGGTTTTACCAAAATGTACTTCTTATAAGCCCTGTTGGTGATAAATTTCATAGAGACAGGTTTTGATGAAGCCAACGTAACGGTAATTCTTTCAATCACTTCTTCCCCGGCTTTTCTGTCACGGTCTGCCCGGACTCTTGACCAAGTGATAATACATCGGTCGTCTCCAAATGATGTTTCATATATTGACAAGTCACTGTTTAGCCGGGTAAATCGTTCGAGATCGTAAAATCCAATTTGAATATGCTGTTTCAGAACTCCCATTTTCAAGCCAACAATAAACTCTCCATTGCGTTTCTTAATATGCTCCAGGTTGGTCATCGAAAACAAGCCTCGGTCTGCCACAAAGATGAAACGCCTGATCACCATTTTTTCGCTCATGCGATCT
>JANYJT010000055.1 GCA_025358395.1 Bacteroidia bacterium | reverse complement strand
AGCATGATGGAAGGCCCGGCATAATTGGCTGCCGCGGTGCCTGTCAGGACAAATATGCCTGTTCCGATGATGGCTCCAATTCCGAGGGTAATCAGATTTTTAGCTGACAAGGCACGGTTGAATTTATGTTCATCCGTTTTCGCTTCAGCCAAAAGTACCGTGACTGATTTTCTTCTAAATAGTTGGTTCATATGTTTAAATTAATTGGAGCTTTCGGGTCTTTCGTCCTGGTGTGTGCCGGGTAAATTAATAAATATACCGGACTACCCGCAAAGATAAAAAAAAATGGATATGTTAGAAGGGTGGACAGTTGCCGCCTACTAAAAAAACCGCGGTGATTTTAGCTTACCCTTCGAAAAATCAAACTGAAATCTCAGTACGATCTCATGTGATCCACCGGTGAAACTGCTCAGCTCGTTGGTCGAGTATTCGTACGAATAACCTAAACTGAGCTGAGTATTGATCCTGAACTGCGTCAGAAAATCCAGGGAGGCTCTGCTCCTGTATGAGACACCTAAACAAAGCAGGTCATAAACCGAAAATACTGCGTTTATATCCACCTCCAGAGGTGCTCCACCAACATATTTCAACAGCATCGAGGGTTGAAAATTAATATCCGGTGTTAAACCAAAGAGGTAGCCTGAGTTTAGAAAATAGTGGCTCACCACACTGACTGATAAATCGTTTGACAAATTTGGATAAAGCTGATTTTCAATGGATTTCCCCAATATGTCCATAACAGACAATCCGGCAAAAAACTGACTGCTGTGGAAATAAATTCCAAAGCTAAAGTTTGGGAGTACCTTGTGGTAATCTGTCACGAAAGCAGGATCGATGGTAGAATTGTCGGAATATTTTACCCCTGAATTGGTGGAATTAAAGAACCCCATCCCACCTTGAATGCCAAAAGAGAGGCTACTCTGTTCAAAATTCAATTTATAAGCATAGATGCAGGCAACTTCCGTGTGGTTGGAAACCCCGATCTTGTCTGCAATCACATTGAGCCCCAGGCCAATTTTCTGGTTCCTGACCGGCGAATCGACAGATAATACTGCTGTTCTGGGACCGCCGGGAATATTGATCCACTGATTCCGGTACAAGGCAGTTGCGGTTAAGACCTCGCGGGAACCGGCGTAGGCCGGATTAATCAGCAATCCGTTGAATACATACTGAGAATACATGGGATCCTGTTGTGCAAAAGTATTTGCAGTAAAGCACAGGAGCAGAAGAAATATTGAAATTTTGTGTTTCATTTTTTACCTGTTTAAAGTGATGTAACCAACTATTCCCTTTGTGCCATTGCCCAGATTGATTGTGTAATAATAGGTTCCTCCGGGCAACTGGTTGCTTGTCAGCGTCCCGACATTAGAAACCCCGTTCCAGTCATTTTTATATTGTTCACGCTCAAAGACCATATTGCCCCATCGGTTGAAGACTCTGAGTGTGACCATATATTGTTCTGCCCCTTTGATGACAAAATAATCGTTGATGCCATCCCCGTTGGGAGAGAAACCTGCAGGAATAAAAAGTGATTGTGGTTCAATGTTAATGTCAACTTTTGCTGAAGGAACAGCATAAACCTTTCTATCAGATCCGGACCATCTGAAGTATGATGAGCCTGTGTAATCAAGCTCCGGAATAAATATCATCCTATCGAGTTCAGGCGTCAAATACTCTTGTCCGATGGTAACATTCATTCCGTTAAAAGTCAACCTGCCATGTTGCGGAAGCGATTCAATTCTGATTTTTATCAGCCGGTTGTTATCCGTTTCAATGAATCTTGAAGTAAAATCCTCAGGAAAAAACTTGAGTGAAATATTTTGAATCGTTGTTTTGTAAAAATCCAGGGTAACTGGCAGGATTCCCTCTGTTTCTGTTTCATGGCAGGTGTTTACAATTACTGAAACAGCTGTTCTGGTAGCCGATTCACAGCTGAAGATTGTTTGGGACGCGTAGTAGGTTGTTCCGTTGACCAGCAGAGTACTTTTTGCAATATCTGCACCACCTGTCTCTGCACTGTACCATTTCAGGTTTAGTCCGACGAGCATCAGATCTGCTATTTTCGGATTATTCTCCTTACAAAATTCCTGCAAAATTATTCCAGTCGGAGCTGAAGGCAGGTCATGAATAATCACTACCGTGAAGGATCTGCCCCAACTTTTGCAATTGGTGGTTGGGCCACTTGATTCGGCATAATAGATCGTTGCATTTGTTAACGCGAAAGTTGCAGGGAGTGGATCTCCTCCGGTCGAAGTTAAAAACCAGCTGACTGAAGAACCATCAGGAGCAGTTGCGATCAGATCTGCCACAGTGGCTTTGTCGCAGAATTCCTGCATGGTATTTACGATTGGGGATGACGGCAAAGCATTGATCGTGATGGAAAATAGCTGCTCTCCGGAAATATTGATGCCGCCATTGAGTGTGCCACCGTCATCGGTGAGCTTTACCGAAACTGTGGCCGTGCCACTCTGTCCCGATTCCGGAATGTAGGTAAGCGTACCTGATGGATCTACAAAAGGCTGAATACTGAACAAGCTATTATTGCTGTTGGTCACGGTAAACTGTACTTTTTGACCCGATTCGTTGGCTGGACCGGCGTTGATAGCGGATGCCCAACTCCCAATTTGCTGAAGCACACCGTTGCCGCAAGCTGTCTGGTTTCCAATGATCTTAAAGGTTGGGGCATCATTTATGGGGGTAATAGTCACATGCACTGCGACAGTATCCACTCCACCGTGACCGTCACTGACACTTACGTTGAAACTATCCATTCCAAAATAGTTGCCATCAGGGGTATAAGTGAAAGTCCCGTTCGGATTTACCAGGACTGTCCCGTGTACCGGATTACCAACTTTGGCAAATGTGATCGCATCACCATCGGCATCCTTTGCAGTGACCACACCATTAACTTGCATCTCTTCCTGGGTATTGATCGGTAGTGCTGTGGCTACCGGCGGACTATTTGGTGGTCTGACCGGTATTTCGACCGGAGGAACGGAATGATTTATAAGAGGCGAAGGAACCGGAGCAACTGGATCATTTGCAGGTGTGGACTTGATGCTGTCGGAAGCAAAGACGGGTTCTAGAACGGTAATTTCTACAGGTACAATTATTGGGGTTACCTCAGGGATAACAATTGGTACAGAAGGTAAATCGACCTTTTCCGGTGGTAATTTAGTCACCTTTGCGTCGTCATCAGTGATGGTGGCAGTTGCAGTTGCGGCGGTTGTCTCAACGGAGACCTGCTGATTATTCGCGTTGTCAATTGAAATGGTACCGCTGAAGGATTCTGTAGGTTCTTCAATTTCATCACCCAGGATGGTGACCGGAATATTGACAGAAGTCGAACCGGCCGGAAAGGTGTAAATAACTGCTGATTGAGGCATAAAATCAGCAGAATCGGCTGATATTGTGTTGGTAGTGAAACAGATAGAAACATCCTCCTGTGCCTCTTTACTCATGGTGGCGACAAAGTTGTGAATTGTATCGCTATTGGTTTCGGTAAAGGCGATATTGGCCAAGCTGATGGTTGCTGTATCATCGTCTTTGATTGTGGCTGTAGCTGTCTCTGAACCTGATCCCACACTCACTTGCTGGCCATTTGAATTGGTGAGGGCAATTGTCCCGGTAAAGGTTTCGGTTGGCTCTGCGATTTGGTCACCCAGAATGTTGACCGGAATATTGACTGAAGTTGCTCCGGCAGGAATGGTGTACATGACTGCCTTTTGTTGAGTGAAATCTGAAGCTCCTGCTGTACCATAAGAGGTTGTGAACGAGATCACAACATCCTTCCGGGTTACTTTACTTATGGTGGCTACGAAGTTGAGTTGGTTGTTGGTATTGGTCTCCATTATTTCTATGTTTTCAATATTAATTGTTGCGAAATCGTCGTCGGTGATAGTGACTGATGCTGATCCTGAGCCAATCGTTACTTGCTGACCATTGACATTGCTGATGGCAATTGTTCCGGTGAAGGTTTCGGTTGGCTCTGCTATTTGGTCGCCCAGAATATTGACCGGAATATTAACAAAGGTTGCCCCTGCCGGAATGGTGTAGATCACATCAGTTTGTCCCGTGAAATCAGATGAACCGGCTGTTCCGGATGTGGTGGTGAAAGAGATTTGGACATCTTTCTGGGCAATCCTGCTCAATGTTGCCACAAAGTTGTGGGCAACATTGGAGTTGTTTTCGGTGATGGCGATGTCCGAAATGGTAATGGTGGCAGCATCGTCGTCGGTGATAGTTGCGGTGGCTGCTACGACTTCTGAGCCAGATCCACCACCTGATCCAACCGTCACCTGCTCGCCGTTAGCATTGCTGATGGCAATTGTTCCGGTGAAGGTTTCGGTTGGTTCTGCTATCTGGTCGCCAAGAATGATTACCGGGTTATTAACGGAGGTTGCCCCTGCAGGAATGGTATAAATCACCTCAGTTTGTGTTGCAAAATCAGATGAACCGGCGGTTCCGGCTTTGGTGGTGAAAGAGATTTGGACATCTTCCTGAGCAATCCTGCTCATTGTAGCCACAAAGTTGTGGGTTGCATCAGAATTGGTTTCGGTGATGGCGATGTCCGAAATGGAGATGGTGGCAGCATCGTCGTCGGTGATGGTCGCAGTAGCAACTCCGACTTCTGAGCCAGATCCACTAACTGAGCCAATCGTTACTTGCTGACCATTGACATTGCTGATGGCAATTGTTCCGGTGAAGGTTTCGGTTGGTTCTGCTATCTGGTCGCCAAGAATATTGACCGGAATATTGACCGAGGTTGAACCTGCAGGAATGGTATAGATCACATCAGTTTGTGTTGCAAAGTCAGATGAACCGGCTGTTCCGGATGTGGTGGTAAAAGAGATTGAGACATCTTCCTGAGCAATCTTGCTCAATGTTGCCACAAAGTTGTGGGCAACATTGGAGTTGTTTTCGGTGATGGCGATGTCCGAAATGGTAATGGTGGCGGCATCGTCGTCGGTGATGGTCGCAGTAGCCGCTAAGGCTTCTGAGCCAGATACACTAACTGAGCCAATCGTTACTTGCTGACCATTGACATTGCTGATGGCAATTGTTCCGGTGAAGGTTTCGGTTGGTTCTGCTATCTGGTCGCCCAGAATGATTACCGGAATATTGACCGAGGTTGAACCTGCAGGAATGGTGTAGATCACATCAGTTTGTCCCGTGAAATCAGATGAACCGGCGGTTCCGGCTTTGGTGGTGAAAGAGATTTGGACATCTTCCTGGGCAATCCTGCTCAATGTGGCTACAAAGTTGTGGGCAACATTGGAGTTGTTTTCGGTGATGGTGATATCGGAAATGGAGATGGTGGCAGCATCGTCGTCGGTGATGGTGGCTGTGGCAGCTCCGACTTCTGAGCCAGATCCACTACCTGATCCAACCGTCACTTGCTGACCATTGACATTGCTGATGGCAATTGTTCCGGTAAAGGTTTCGGTTGGTTCTGCTATCTGGTCGCCCAGAATGATTACCGGAATATTGACCGAGGTTGAACCTGCAGGAATGGTGTAGATCACATCAGTTTGTCCCGTGAAATCAGATGAAC
>JANYJT010000054.1 GCA_025358395.1 Bacteroidia bacterium | reverse complement strand
TGATAAGTGTAGTTTTGCCACTACCACTCATTCCGACTATCGCTGTTGTCTTGTTAGCCGGAATGGTTAAGTTAATATGCTTTAAAACCATGGGTGAACGAGGCCCTTCATATTGGAAAGAAACATCCCTGATCGAGATATCCGGATTTTCCGGAAGATCACTGGCTTTCTTATCTTCCATACCCTCTTCATTCTTCCTTAAGTGTATCTCGTTGAATCGTTCGAGGGATATTTTTGCATCCTGGGCAGTTTGAATAAAATCCATAAGGTTGGCCAAAGGGGCATTCATTTGTCCGATGATGTAGGAAACTGCAACCATGGCCCCAATGGTTATATGGCCATTTATAACCAATTTCGCTGCCAGGAAACTGATGAGAATGTTTTTTAACTGATTGATAAAGGATGATCCAATGGTTTGAGTCTGACTCAACGATAATCGACTGATGTTAACTTTAAATAGCTTTGCCTGAATTCTTTCCCACTCCCATCGTTTCTGCTTTTCGCAATTGTTTAGTTTAATCTCCTGCATCCCTGTTATTAATTCAATCAATTTTGCCTGATTTTCTGAAAGTTGCCGAAATCGGCGAAAATCCAGTTCTCTCCTTTTGTTTAGAAATAAGACAATCCATAAGATGTAGAATATACTCCCCAATAAAAAAATCAAAAGTATTGACCAGCTGTAAAGAGCCAGGACAATTGAAAAAACCAAAAGGTTGACCATTGAAAAAAGCACATTCAATGTCTGGTTTGTAATAAAATTCTCAATACGTGTATGGTCTCCAATGCGCTGCAGTAAGTCACCCACCATCTTGGTATCAAAGAATGCAATGGGAAGCTTCATCAATTTAATGAGGAAATCAGATATTAGCGATATATTCAATCGGGTTGTAAGATGAAGCAAAATCCAACTTCTAAAAAATTCAACTGAAGTCTGAGAAATGAATAGAATAAGTTGTGCGACAAGGATTAATGTAACAAAACCTATATCCTGATTGTTGATACCAATATCAACCATTGTTTGTGTAAGCAAAGGAAAGATCAGCTGAAACAAACTTCCTAGCAATAATCCCAGGATTAACTGTCTTATAAACTTTTTCTGACTCCTGAAGTAGGTAAATAGGAAGGCAAAAGATGATTTGTCGATCTTCTCATCTACCAACTGATAAAAATCCGGTGTTGGTTCAACAATCAAGACCAATCCTATGGCCCTTTCTATATCAGCATTTCCACTCCACCCTTTTAAAAATTCCTCTTTTGAATATTTAATTAGTCCAAAGGCCGGATCAGCAACATAAACTTCCCCTCTTTTAACAGAATAGACCACAACAAAATGCTCACTCTTCCAATGCACAATTAGCGGAAGTGGCAACTCCTCAGAGAGCTGCTTGAAGCTTACCCGTGCGCCTACAGATCTAAGTCCAATGGATTCTGCAGCATCCGACAATCCAAGCAAAGAGACTCCTTCACGGGTCAATGAACTACTGTCGCGTATCTTTTGCAACGAAAAATTCTTGCCATAAAACTTGGCAATCATCCTCAAACAGGAAGGACCGCAATCCATGGCATCCAGTTGCTTGAAAAATGGAAATCGTTGCATTAGTCAAAATCAGTTTTGGTTAAATGCAAATATGCAAAATATATCAGGATGAAGTCTGCCTGCCACAAAATCGAGATACGAAAAACGACAATGGAATCATTTCGTCCGTCAAAAAAGAATAACATGTTTAGTAACATAAAAATTGAGGAACAGATGGTCATACCAAATTGGCATTCCTCTGATATTAGGCTGGTTGCAGTTTTTTCGAAATTCCAAATTCGAAAATCGAAAATCGAAAATTTTGCAATCGGTCGTACCATTTTAAATAATTTCTATTTTTGAAGGGATTGAAAATAAGTTTTATAAACAACCAGAATATTTTATTAAATTTTTTTCTCATGAAAGTATACCAAACCAGTGAAATCAGGAACATTACAGTGCTCGGAAATTCGGGCGCCGGGAAAACCACCCTTGTAGAAGCCATGCTCTTCGAGGGTGGGATTATCAATCGCAGAGGTGATGTAAAGAGCAAAAACACTGCATCTGATTACAATCTCGTCGAGCAAGAGTATGGCAACTCTGTTCATGAAACCGTTCTTTATACCGAATTTGAAGGCTGCAAAATCAACGTCATCGACACTCCGGGGATGGATGATTTTGTGGGTGGAGTAATACCTGCATTGAGCGTAGCAGCCACAGGTTTACTTGTATTTAATGCAGTCAATGGAGTTGAAGTTGGTACTGAAATCGCCAACCGAAATGCCGAAAAATTTCATAAACCGCTGATTTTTGTGATTAACCATCTCGATCATGAAAACAGCAATTGGGAGAATACCATTGAGATGGCCAAAACAACCTTTGGAAATAAACTGGCCATCGTTCAATACCCCGTAAATCCTGGTTTGGGATACAACAAAGCTATTGATGTCCTTAAAATGAAGATGCTTCAATGGGGACCGCAAGGGGGAAAACCTGAAGTTTTGGACATCCCTGCCTCAGAAATGGAAAAAGCCGAAGAATACCACAATTCGCTGGTTGAAATGGCTGCTGAGAATGACGAAGCTTTGATGGAACTGTTTTTCGACCAGGGCTCCCTAAATGAAGATGAAATGAAGAAAGGTCTGAAGCTGGGAATGCTTTCACGAGGCTTATATCCAGTTTTTTGTACCTGTGCAGCAAAAGATATGGGGATTCGCCGTCTGATGGACTTCATCGTCAATGTTGCTCCGGATCCTGGAGAATTGGCTCCGGTAGAGACAGTTGATGGAAAATTGATTCCTATCAGCACAAAAGGTCCAACTTCAATTTATTGTTTCAAGACCTCCCTGGAGCAGCACGTTGGTGAAGTAACTTATTTTAAGGTCATCTCAGGTACATTGAAGGAAGGAATGGATTTGACCAACATGGCTAAAAATTCCAAAGAACGCATCTCTCAGATCTTCGCCGTTGCCGGAAAAGCGAGGAACAAAGTCCCAGAAATGGTAGCCGGGGATATTGGAGCTACGGTAAAATTGAAAGATGTAAAGCACAATAACACGCTTTGTGAGAAAGATGCAGAGATTGAATTTCCTCCCATTCCATTCCCTGCTCCAAGATATACAACTGCCGTTAAGGCTGTTAATGAATCTGATGAGGAGAAAATGGGTGAGTACTTGCACAGGTTACACGAAGAAGATCCTACCTACATCATCGAGTACTCCAAGGAGCTGAAACAAATCTTAATCCATGGTCAAGGAGAATACCATATTAATACATTGAAATGGTATTTCGACAATGTGTACAAAATTGATATCCAGTTTTTAAATCCCAAGATCCCCTACCGGGAAACAATTACCAAGATTGCCCAGGCCGACTACCGTCACCGTAAACAAAGCGGTGGATCGGGTCAGTTTGGCGAAGTTCACATGGTCATTGAACCATTCGAAGAAGGGATGCCTGCTCCTACCATGTTTGTCATTGACGGCAAAGAAATGAAGGTGAGCCTTCGGGGAACGGAAGTTACAGAACTGCCTTGGGGCGGAAAGCTTGTCTTCTGCAACTGTATCGTTGGTGGTTCGATCGATGCCCGCTTCCACCCTGCCATCTTGAAAGGAATCATGGAAAAAATGGAAGAGGGTCCGCTAACCGGATCATACGCCCGCGATATCCGCGTTTGTATTTATGAAGGCAAGATGCACCCTGTCGATTCCAATGAAATCTCTTTCCGTTTAGCCGGAAGAAATGCATTTAGTCAAGCCTTCAAGAAAGCCGGAGCCAAGATTCTGGAACCCATTTATGATGTTGAGGTTCTGGTTCCGGGCGATCGCATGGGAGATGTGATGGGTGATCTTCAAAACCGCCGTGCACTGATTATGGGAATGACATCTGAGAAAGGATTTGAGAAAATAGTTGCCAAAGTTCCACTGAAAGAAATGAATAAATATTCAACTACTTTAAGTTCGGTAACTCAGGGACGAGCCATGTTCAAAATGAAGTTTGCCAGCTACGAAAAAGTACCGGCCGAGGTTCAGGACGAACTGCTCAAAACTTATGCTGCAACGCAGACTGAAGATTAAAAATCCGAACATTAAATTATATAAAAAGTGCCTCTCTTTTGGGAAGGCACTTTTTTTATTACCATGAGATGACTTAATTTCAATTAAAAGAGAATGCTATTTAAATTTACCTAACTTTATATCACGCAAAACACCAATGCAATGAAAATTAAATTTATCGGTGCCGCCCGCGAAGTCACGGGAAGCAAACACCTGATCACCCTGAACAACGGAAAGAAAATTCTTTTGGACTGTGGTATGTTTCAGGGGAAAGGAATGGAAACAGACGCCTCTAACCGCAACCTCGGTTTTGATCCCAGGGAGATTGACCACATCATCTTAACCCATGCGCATATTGACCATTCAGGATTAATCCCATTTGTCTACAAACTTGGTTTCAAAGGATCAGTAATTTGCACCAACGCTACCCGGGATCTTTGTGCAATTATGCTTGCTGATAGTGGTCATATCCAGGAGCTAGACGTCAAGTGGTTCAATAAAAAACGCATTAAACATGGCCTTGAGCCGGTAGAACCAATCTACACATCAGATATTGCGAAAGAATGTATGCAGCTTTTCATTGGCATTGCCTATAATCGCAAATTCTACATCGATGACAATGTGAAGGTTCGTTTTACTAACAATGGGCACCTGTTAGGCGCAGGTACCGCCTCTCTTGAGATTACGGAGAATGGCAAAACAACCAAAATTGCCTATACCGGAGATATTGGCAGGCCAGTCAGTAAGATATTACGATCGCCGGATGCTTTCAGGCAATGTGATTACCTGATCACTGAATCAACATACGGGAACAGATTGCACCAGCAGTTCTCACATGCCGAGGAGGATTTGCTCAAAGTGGTCAATGATACTTGTGTCAGAAAACAGGGAAAATTGATTATCCCTTCCTTTGCCATCGGCAGAACGCAGGACATTGTCTTTAGTCTTAACAAATTCTATAATGCCGGAATGCTGCCAAAAATACAGATTTATGTCGATAGTCCGCTGGCAGTCAATGCAACGACTATCTTCAGACTCCATTCAGAGTGTTTCAACGATGAAGTATTAAAAGTGGTTGAAACGGACGATGATCCCTTTGGATTCAATTCTCTGCATTATATTACAGCAACCAATGATTCTAAAAAATTAAATTCGTTTAAGAAACCTTGCATTATTATATCTGCCTCTGGGATGATGGAAGCCGGAAGGATCAAGCACCACTTGGCCAACAATATCTCCAATCCAAATAATACCATTTTGGTGGTAGGCTATTGTGCCCCACGCACATTGGGTGCCCGTCTGGTAAATGGCGAGAAAAATGTTTCCATTTTTGGTACCCAATACAGCGTCAATGCTGAAATTGCAAGGATTGAAGCCTTCAGCGGTCATGGAGACTATAACGAGATGCTGGCATTTTTAAACTGCCAGGTTAAATCGGCTATCAGGAAAGTATTCCTTGTTCATGGTGATTATGAAACTCAACTATTCTACAAAGGGCAAATGGAGACATCTGGTTTCAGCAATATTGAAATTCCGGAGGCGATGAGCGAAGTAGAAATTGACTAAGTGGTTTCAATCTGCTCTGTGGAGTGAAATATATGATGCTTTTGGGTTAACCAAAAGCATCACCAAAAACACCAACCCAATCCCAAAGAAAATAGTAATAGCCAGGACTGAATATCGCATACTGCCTGTGATCGCTTCGATGATACCAAAACTGAAAGTGCCCGCTACTGTTGCCAGTTTTTCAGTAACATCGTAAAAACTAAAGAATGAGGTATGATCTGTAGTTTCAGGCAACATTTTTGAATAGGTAGATCGGGCCAGCGACTGCGATCCACCCATTACGATTCCGATGACAAATGCGGCAATGATAAAGCCTGCTGCCTGTTGGATCGTGAAGGTGTAAAAACAGACCACGATCCAAATGATTACTGAAAAGATCATTGCCTTCAGATTTCCGATCCGGCCAGATAGCTTTGCAAAAAACCATGCACCAAACATGACCAACAGTTGGATTCCTAAAATAGCAGGAATAAGTACTCCCTCTTTCAATCCAAGTTCTTTCTCTCCAAAGGTAGCAGCCATAAACATGGTTGTCAGAATACCCATCATGATAAAGAAAAATCCCATCAGATAGACACTTTATAAGCTGCCATGCCAACTTTATACTTTTAACATTATCCCTTTGCCTTTAGCCATTAGCCATTAGCCTTCCTAATAATTACTTTCTTTGGAGCCTCGTGACTTGTTACTTGGGGGCCTTCCATTGGCCCCCTTAAGTGAATGATCAAACCATTCAAAAAATTGCGCAACAGCTGATCTCCGCACTCCTTGTAATTTGGATGATCTTCTTTGCGAAAGACAGCACCTAATTCCGTGGTGGTTATCTTGAAATCAACCAACGCGAGAATTTTGACGATGTCATCATCCTTTAATTTTAGCGCGACCCTAAGCTTTTTTATAATGTCATTGTTTGTCATGCTCCAAAGATACAATTTTTACGGACATCCCTTTAGCAGCAAGCTTTTAGCGATTTCTAAATGAATGATTCAACCTCAATTGAAATTAAAATGAAATTTTTCAAAATATAAGGCACAAAAAAAGCGCCCCATCTCTGCGGCGCATTTTTATCTATTTTGATCGGAAAATTAATTCAATCTTGATTCCAGATCAATAACCTGTTGCTTTAATTCCGCAGGTAATCTCGCACCCAGCGCAATTTGCTGTTCCTTGATTAGCTCAAGCTCCTCTTTCCAGAGTGTTTTGTCAACCTTGACCAGCTCAGCGATATCTTCTTTGGTGACATCAAGGCCACTGATATCAACACCATCGATTGTTGGCACAAAACCTATGGCAGTTTCCGTTGCAGCTGCAGTACCTTCACATCTTCCAAAAATCCAGGCAAGAACGCGCATGTTATCTCCGTAACCCGGCCACAACCACTTGCCATCCTGATCTTTGCGGAACCAATTTACATTGAAAATTTTAGGCAGAGCCTCAGGATTCGGTGCATTTTCTCCAATTGTCAGCCAGTGTCCAAAATAATCAGCCATGTTGTAACCAATAAATGGAAGCATGGCAAATGGATCCCTGCGTACACCAGCCTTGAGACCAATAGCAGCTGCAGTTACTTCAGAACCGACAACTGAACCCATGAA
>JANYJT010000013.1 GCA_025358395.1 Bacteroidia bacterium | reverse complement strand
GTTGGATCAAGAGATTTAATGCGAGCAAGGGATTTTGCCGCTTTCCATCAAATTGAGAGAGCCTACGGATCCTATGAAGAGCTGGTGTCAGATCCTGATATCGACATTATTTACATAGCCTCTCCCCATGCTTTTCATGCCGCTCATGCTAAACTTTGCCTCAGGCATAAAAAAGCTGTGTTGTGCGAAAAGGCCTTTGCGCTTAATGCTTCCCAAGTTTCTGAAATGATTGCAGATTCGCGTCAGGAGCAAATTTTCCTGATGGAGGCTTTTATGACACCCCACCAACCATCTTATCAGGAAGCACGCAGAATAATTGATTCCGGGATACTCGGTGAAATCAAACACCTTCACGGCTGGTTCGGTTTCAACAAGTCGCCTTATGACCCTAACGGACGACTTCTAAATCCAAAATTAGGTGGAGGTGCATTGTTGGATATTGGATTGTATCCACTCTTTGATTCTTTGTGGTTTATGGGGAAGCCCATAAAAGTAGAGGCATTTGCAGATCTGACATCCCAGAATATTGACCAATCAGTCTCTGTAGCACTTCAATATTCCGGAGGGAGAAGTGCATCGATTTTCGCATCATTTCTATCAGTGGCAGGTGTTGGGACAGATATTCTTTGTGAAAGAGGAATGCTGCGTTTACGAAGAACCAGTTCCTTGAATCAATCGCTCGAAATACTCTTTCCCGGAGAACCGGCAAAAGTTATTAACTGGGCTGAATCTGACTGCGGATTAAAATTGGAAGCCATCGAAGCGATGAATTGTTTGGAAAGAAAAGTGTTGCAGAGTACCATCATGAGTCACCAGGACTCGTTGGAATTGATGGACTTACTCGATCTTATCCGGCATAAAACGGGTATTTTATACTGAGATTTTTGTCGGTTAACAGTACAGTGCTTATGCTACCGCGGATATTGCCTGGAACAAACAGTTGCTTACCGTCGTTACAGGTCGGAATGACTGGAAATGCAATCTTGCAGAGGAAAAGATCAACTATTTTTACCCTTCTGTATCAACCAGCTGTAGGTCAGAACAAAGATGCATATGACAAAGGTGTAGCTACCTTAGTTCCTGCTGTCGACGATGAATTCTCTAAAATATGGTTGTTGCAGTAACAGCAAAAGATAGAATAAAAGGGGCTGGACTATCGTTTAGCCCCTTTTTTTTTATACCTTGGATAAAAATTTGGGAAATGGACTTTTCTGAGCGGAACTTTTCAAATGAATTTGTATTTCAGGCTTCCAGGAGCAGTGGTCCCGGTGGACAAAATGTCAACAAAGTTAGTTCTAAAGTTGAACTTCGCTTTAATGTAAATGATTCTCAACTCTTAAGCGAGGAGGAAAAATCTATTGTGGCAGAAAAATTGGGCAATAAAATGAACAAACTTGGAGAGATCGTACTAGTTACTCAAGCAGACCGCTCTCAGCTTAAAAATAAGGAAAAAGTGATCGCAAAATTTTATTTACTCCTTGAACGAGCACTTATGCAGTCAAAGAAAAGACACAAAACCAGACCTACCAAGGCTTCTGTCGAAAGGAGGCTCGAATCCAAACGTGTTATCTCAACCATTAAAGCCAATAGAAAAGATCCGGAATTGTAATATTTTTTGCTATTTTCGCCGCCTGATTACCAGACTATCTGAATTCGATATCCATCAAAATTGAAATTCTTATCCTTTAAGCTGTCAAAGGCAAACAACAATTTACTGGTTTTCGGCAGAACATAAATACACCAATTTCTATGCATTTCTACAAAGGATTATTGCCATTTTTATTGTTGTTTTCTACATTTTGCGTCGCACAACCGACCATTAATGCCATAAAGATCTCAAAGAGCCCTATCATAGACGGACGGTTGAATGATGAAGCATGGTCAAGTGCCGCAAAGATAGATCAGCTTATCCAGCGAGAGCCTAATTCCGGTCAGCCGGTTTCCGAAAAGACGATTTTTTATATTTGCTACGATGCCAACTTCCTTTATGTTGGTATCAAGTGTTATGATGATCCCAAGAAAATCACAGCCAAGGAAATGGCGCGTGATGTAAGCCTTGGAAATGACGACAGGATTCAGGTAATCCTGGATACTTACCTTGATCATCGTAATGGCTACTGGTTTCAGATTGGTCCCAGGGGATCAATAGGTGACGCTACTATCAGTGAAAATGGTGCCGTTTTTAACAAGGAGTGGAACGGTTTGTGGGAAGGTAAAGCCCACATCGTTGCTGATGGATGGGAAGGAGAAATGGCTATTCCATTCAAAACCATGGGTTTTGATAAATATAATCCAACCTGGGGAATCAAATTTATACGGCACATCAAGAGAAAATTGGAGATGTCATATTGGCCCACAGCCAATGTCAATAGCTTTAAATTTCAGGTTTCAGACGCTGGCCTGCTTGTTGGTCTGAAGGATATTACCCAAGGAATAGGACTCGATATATCACCTTATCTTGCTGGAGGAATGGATACAAAGCGGGACATTAACAACAAATATCCGGTAAAGACAGGCGTCGATTTGTTCTACCAGATTACTCCGGGTCTAAAATCAGCCCTGTCTGTCAATACCGATTTTGCCGAAACGGAGGTGGATGATCGCCAGATAAACCTGACGCGATTTGATCTTTTGTTCCCCGAAAAGAGGGATTTTTTTCTGGACGGATCCAGTCTGTTTTCTTTTGGAATTCAAGGTGATGATGCAAACACGTATGGAAAAAACATCATTCCGTTTTTTTCACGCCGCATGGGGCTGGATAACAATGGATTACCATTACAAATAAACTTTGCAGCGAAATTGACGGGAATGATTAACAAGTGGAATATTGGAGTGATGCAGGTTAATGATGACCATGCCGGAGGACATTCAAATTTTTCAGTTGCCCGCATTTCGAGAAGCATTGGTTCAGAGTCGTCAGTAGGTGTAATTGGAACTTTTGGCAATGCAATTTCAGAAGCTGAAAACTATGTTGGCGGAATAGACATGAAGTTGGCAAGTTCGAAATTTCGTGGAAATAAAAATATATCACTGATTTTGTTTGGATTGAAATCCAATACCAAGGGATTGTCTGATAATGATTTATCTTGGGGAGGGACTCTTTCATATCCCAACGATTTCTTATCCTTCACCCTTGGTCACTACGAAATAGGTCAGAATTTTGTAGCCGGAATGGGTTTTGTCCCCCGTACCAACATCAAGGATACCTACGGAAATATTCTATTTGGACCCCGTCCGAATAAGTGGGGACTGCTTCAGGTATTTACAGGTTTCGGATTTAACCATATCATTAATTTTTCTGATATTCTTGAATCGCGTCAAGTCAATTATTCTCCCATTAAAATTCGTTTTAAATCAGGTGAAGAGTTTTCATATGGTATCAATAACAATTATGAGTTTCTGGCAAAGAATTTCAATATATTCTCCAAATACATAATCCCGGTTGGTCAATATGAATATTACAGGCATACTCTTAGTTTAATCTCTGCCGGAAGCCGGAAATTGGCGGGCGATTGTACTTTCGCATGGGGGGATTTTTACAATGGATCGCGCAGGGATCTTAATTTGGGTGTCTATTACAAAGTGGCGGTACCGCTCTTTATTGGGGCAAAATACAAACAGAATGAGGTGAGTTTGCCAGCCGGCAATTTTACAGCCCGTATCTATTCGGTAAATGCCAACATACTTTTTAGTCCGGACCTGACCTGGAACAATTATCTTCAGTATGATAATTTCTCAAATACCATTGGGATTCAATCCAGATTTCAATGGATTTATAAGCCGGGCAGAGTCTTTATCCTGGCCTGGACAACCAAACTATCGCAACCATTGGAAAGGTATGTGATGGACGAAAGTGCCTTGCGATTCAAGCTGAAGTACAATATTAGGTTTTAAGTTGAGAGTTGAGAACAGAGAGTTGCGAGTAAGGAATTCAGAGATGACATGGTTTTAAACCTCTCAACTCTCAACTCTCAACTCTCAACTATTTTTTATTTTCGTAGTTCTGCTGAACTTTCCTCCTTTCACAAAACTTTTTAGTTTTACTGTTCCGGAAATTTTAATTGGAATGGAATAAAGTTGACTTTGAGCAGTTGGTTCAGTTCTATCGGTAGTATATCGTATTTCAAGTCCCGGAAATTCAACATTGGCAAAAAACAGCCCATCCTTGATGATAGCACCCGGCATGGGGACCCTGTAGTTGTATCCACCATTCAGATAAGTTAAACGAGGAAGCTCTTTGGCTGCTAAGGCGTTGGCCAGTTTATTCCAGTCTTTCGTCAACTGCTTTTCTCTTTGCGCTTTATTTTCAATGGATTCCCATTTTCTTTCCGGCGACCAGGCTGTCTCGGAAAAAGCGATCAGTCTTGGTAAATAATAATATTCAAGCATCTCCGGACCTTTGATTGTCTCGCTCCAGATTTGTGCCTGCACGCCAAGAATATTTTGTCGTGCATCGGCGCGCAGCCTCACCTTGTCCACATACTCTTTTTCAGTATCTATCGTTCTGCCCATAGCTGTTTTGGTGGTAGTTTTGAACAGATCGAAGGGCGCAAAGGCATAGAATTGTTTGGTTTCCAGAAATCCGGCCCAATAATTGCCAGGTTCGACCGGATCTTTGTCGTAAGGAAAATCAAGGTAAAAATTGGAAACATCGCACAAGATTACCTTGTATCCGGCGTTGGCCAGTTTGTAACCCAAGTCTTCCGCGCCCTCCATGTTGTTCCAGAGGTAGGGTAGGAGCCCTTTTCCAACAAATTCGGGATTAGGAATAGGTTTGCCATTTGCATCGTAGACCAAGGCCGCCTCTTCCCATCCACCAATATCCTTTACGCCATTTTTTTTGAGAATCTCAGAAATTCTGCGGAAACAATAAGCCTGCAGGCTTTTGTCATCAGGTTTTATTTCAGGATGGTCGGCGAGCAGCTTCTTGACCATGGGGGAACCATTCCAGCATCCGGCAGCCACTTCATCACCACCGGAATGGAAGATATCAATCGGTACTCCGGCTTTATCATAAAGTTGCTTAATCCCTTTCACTGCTGTATCGTAAAAATGATAAACAGATTCGCGTCCGACGCACACTACATTGTCATGATAACCCTGCGCTGAGATATATCCGGATGTATCATCGGGATCAATTAGTCTGTATTCGTTGGCTTCAGCCACTTTCCCTTCTTTCATGAATTTTTGATAACGGAACTCCATTGATTTGATTGCCGAACGCACATGTGCAGGAAAGTTTACGACTGGAATAACTGTGATGTGGCGCTCTTTGGCAAATTTCAACATCTCCACGAACTCCTCAGAAGTAAAATAGCCACTACCATAACCACCTTTTTCATCAGAAAATGGTCCGCTACCATAAGAGGGATGCAAAGAAGGATCGCTCAGTTTACCATGTTTTCTGCGGCTACCGATATCGGTCAACTCGGGTAACCCCGGAATTTGGACTCTCCAACCTTCGTCTTCCATGAAATAAAAAAGAAAGTGGTTGAGCTTATAGAATGCCATGATATCCAGCATTTTCAGAATAGTCTCTTTGCTTTGGAAATTGCGCGACATATCGAAATGCAATCCACGGTAGTGAAATCTTGGGGCATCAGTAATTTGGAGAGAGTTGGTTTTAAGCTGCGGATTAGAAAATTTCAAGTATTCAACCGGTAGTGAAGCCAGAAAACTTTGAATGCCATAAAAGACACCTGCCGCATCATAACCCTCAAGAATCAATCCTTTCTTCGAATCTAAGGTCAATTCGTAAGCCTCCTGCTTATTCAATCCTTGAGATCCGATTTTGAGCATAAACGCGGGAAATTTAGAAGGCTCTCCCATTTTTATAATAAAATCACGCTCGGTGAGTGTTTTTAGCTTTTTACCAAGATATTCGGCTTCCATCTTCAATCCATCTTCATAATATATTGTCCAACTGTTATCTATACTTATTAAGTTAGATCCAGACTTCATATAATTAGGCGCCGGAACTATTAATTGTTGCTGTCCTGAAGGAAGTAATTGGAGTGGCAGATTGTCATAGTAACGGCTTTCAGCGGTTGGGACAATGGATTCGTCATTTGCAGTACGTTTGAGTTGTTCAGGTCGTTTAAACTCGCCAATAATTTGTTTGCCAACCGGGACGATGGCAATCTCTTTGTCGTTTGAATCATAAAAAACAAAATACATTCCCAGGGCTGCATCCGTTTTTTTGATGTTAAAGCCGGTTCCACAGTAGTTGATTCGGATCGAATCACCGGGTTTCAACAAAAATCCTTCGGAAGGAATTAATTTGAACCAATCCCCATTTATATGTACCACTTTAGCCACACGGACACTGTCTTCTACAATTGGAGTCGGGGGTAACTGAGAGAAAAACATGGCCCAACCTTTATTCCTGAACGTCATCTTGCTCTTATTGTAAATCGTAAAGGCTGCCAGGACTTGATTTTTCCCTTGGTACATGTTCGTCACCAATTCCCATTTTACTTCAAGTTCTGAAGATCGGGGGATTGAAACCGATGATTGGTCGGAGCAGCAAATATATAGGCCTGAAATCCATAATAAGAGTGAGACATAGTAAAATTTTGTCATTCTTAATTTGTTAAATAGTTATATTTGAGTAGTTTAATTATATTGCTCACGGTCAAATCAATTTTTAATTGATTTGTTATAAAAAGCAACCGGATGATTAACTTTATAGAGAAATCAAATCAATTATTCTTTTTAAAATTAACGAATCTGTTTTAAAACTACTAACAATGACTGTAACAAATCGACTTATCTCCTTAGACGTGATGCGCGGTTTCACAGTAGCCGCCATGATTCTGGTCAATTTTCCCGGGAGTGAACAATTTTCCTATGCCCCTTTAAATCATTCGAAATGGAATGGTTTATCGCCCACCGATTTAATCGCACCAATTTTCCTCTTTGTTGTGGGTGTTTCCATCGCTTTTGCCTATTCCAAAAGGCTCGAAATGGGCCTTCCCAAAGCTGAGATGTACAAGAAAATCATTTGGAGAGCGCTTAAAATTTATCTGGTCGGGTTATTTCTTAATCTTTTACCGGATTTTAATTTTGCCGACCTCCGTTACACAGGAACGCTACCGCGGATAGCACTCGTTTTCCTGTTTTGTGCAATTTTGTTTCTGAACACCGGATGGAAAAAACAAGCCTGGATTGGATTCGCCATATTAGCGTCATATTGGCTTGCCATGTTGTTTATTCCGACTCCGGGTTACGACAGACCTATGCTGGAGCCAGGTATTAACCTCGCTGCCTGGATTGATACCCAATTTCTGCCAGGTACCATGTGGCAAAAAACCTGGGATCCTGAAGGAATTTTGAGCACCTTCCCATCTTTTGTAACAGGCATTAGCGGTATGCTTGCCGGTCGTTTGTTGTTGGGAAATACGGAAAAAAAAGAAAAAACAATTTTCTTACTGATGGGTGGATTTGTATCAATCATTTTGGGCTATCTCTGGAACCTTCATTTTCCGTGTAACGAAAATATTTGGAGCAGCTCTTTCGTACTGATTTCCTCAGGTGTAGCTGCTCTATTTCTTGGTTCTCTTTATTATTTAATAGATATACTTGATTATCAAAAGCATACAGAATTCGGACTTATTTTCGGTGCGAATGCCATTACAGTCTATTTTCTGGCAGATATTTGGGCTCTTCTTTTTTATGGCCTCAAAATCGGTGGAGCAACAGTAAATGATCATTTTATGTCATTCTTGGTTGGTTCGGCTCTTTCTCCTCAATTCTGGAGCATGATCTATGCGTTGTTATTTGTCCTGATTAATTTTATTCCGGCACTAATCCTATTTCGGAAAAAGGTGTTTATTAAGCTTTAATATTTAATTATACCAGGATTTTTCTAAGGAATACTGGATAATTTACAGGATTTAGGTAGATAACAATTTGAACATTCGATAGTTAATTTTGTTTCAACAACACAAGAAACTCCTGATTCATGAAAATTGACATTTACACTTTTGCAATTGTACTCGGGATAATCTATTCCATACAGTTCATTATTTTTTTGCTAGAGTATTGCTACCATAAAAATTACAAGGGATCAGGTTGGTGGTTGCTTTGGAGTTCTTCTGCTGTAATAGGTTTTTTCTTTCTGGTATCACGACAATTTGATTCACTGGAACATATATTTATTTTAATGCAAAATGTGATGTTCATCATTTCATCCATTTTCCTTTACATTGGGATCATGCGCTTTTGGGATAAAAGGGAAAAATTTTACCTGTTAATTGCCATATTTATACTTTTTGTCATCCCTTTCATTTATTATACTTTTT
>JANYJT010000002.1 GCA_025358395.1 Bacteroidia bacterium | reverse complement strand
ATGCAGGGAGGTACCGGATTGGGCTTGTCGATTGTCAAACACATCATCGAAGCGCACAAACAGAAAATCCATGTGAAAAGTGTCCCGGATGGTGGAACAACATTCACTTTTGCTCTCGAAAAAGGAAAGCTGACAAAATAATCCCTGGCAAAAAAACTGTTGATCAAAAAATTAAGCTATTTTTATAATATTATACAGACATTAAAATAAAACCCAATGATACCGCAGAGACGCATAATTATGCGTCTCTACACAAAAAAAATATGATGGAAAAGGACAACACCCCCCGCATTCTCCTGGTCGACGATGAAGAAGATATTCTCGAATTTGTGAGCTACAACCTCGAACGGGAAGGGTTTAAAGTTTTTACCGGAAGAAACGGAAAAGAGGCCATCCAGATGGTAACCAAAGTAAAGCCTGATCTGGTCATTCTTGATGTGATGATGCCTGAGATGGACGGTATTGCTGCATGCGAGGAGATAAGAAAGCTCCCTGGATTCCGGGATGTTGTGATTGCATTTCTGACTGCCCGTGGCGAAGACTATTCTCAAATAGCAGGTTTTGATGCCGGTGCTGACGACTACATTACCAAACCAATACGTCCAAAAGTATTGATTAGCAGGGTAAAAGCCTTGTTGAAAAGGAGTGGCGGCGCTTCAGCAGAAACGAATGAGCAGGAAAAAGTACTTCATATTGGGAACCTGATCATTGATAAGGAAAAATATACGCTTCAGATCGACGACCGGGAGATGATGCTTCCCCGGAAGGAATTTGAACTCCTTTCATTGCTCGTTTCCAAGCCTGACAAAGTTTTCTTACGCGATGAAATTTACAAAGCTGTATGGGGCGACAATGTCATCGTTGGCGACAGGACCATTGATGTCCACATCAGAAAACTCAGGGAAAAAATCGGCAACGATCATATCCGTACGCTCAAAGGCATTGGATACAAGTTTGTAGTATAATTGCTTAAAGCTCTTTGCGCATTCGGGCGACAGGAATATCCAGCTGCTCGCGGTATTTGGCAACAGTGCGCCGGGCAATGTTGTATCCCATGTCTTTCAGTATATTGGCAAGTTCATCATCCGTCACAGGTTTTTGCTTGTTCTCATTGCCTATACATTCCTTCAAAATGGATTTGATCTCACGGGTTGAGACCTCCTCCCCATCCTCTTTCTGCATTGACTCAGAGAAGAAATATTTCAACGAGTAGATCCCAAAATGGGTCTGGATAAATTTACTATTGGAAACGCGCGAAATAGTAGAGATATCAAGACCTGTCAGATCGGCAATATCTTTCAAAATCATTGGTTTCAATCTGGTTTCGTCGCCCTCGACAAAAAATTCACGTTGAAACTGCAGCATGGCATTCATGACCATCATCAAAGTCTCCTGCCGCTGCTTGATCGCGTCGATGAACCATTTGGCCGAATCTATCTTCTGCTTGACAAATTGCAGCGCGTCCTTCTGATCGCTGCTCATGCCCCTGCCGTTGTCACGAAAGCTCTTCAGCATATTTGCATAATAATTGCTGATGGTCAGTTCGGGGACATTCCTCTGGTTAAGGCTGAGAATCATTTCATCATCGACAATCTCCAGAATAAAATCAGGAATGATGGTCTGGTTCCCCCTATTAAGATTGTTGCTGAAGGAGCTGCCCGGCTTGGGATTGAGTTTGAGAATTTCGTCTATGGCATCGCGCAGGTCATCATCCTCAATGTTGAATTTACGTTGAATCTTGTCGTAGTGCTTTTTGGTAAACTCTTCGAAAGTATCTTCCAAAATCCGGTAGGCCATTTTAATCTCCGCTCTTCGCAAATCTTTTCTGGCAAGCTGAATCATAAGGGACTCACGCAAATCTCTGGCGCCAACACCGGCGGGATCCAAATCCTGAATGATCTTCAGAATTCCCGCAAGTTTTTTTTCGTCGGTTAATATATTACGGCCAAAAGCGACATCGTCGACAATTGCTTCCAACTCGCGGCGCAAATAGCCATCTTCGTCAATATTGCCGATAATTTGTTCTGCTAAAATGGAATCCTCCTCATTAAGCATCAGCATAGAGAGCTGCTCCTGCAAGTATTCATGAAAAGAATTGGATTCAGAATAAGGAATCTCCGCGATCTTTTCGTCTTTAGAATAGTTGTTTGTTTCGTATCGGTAGGAAGGTTCATCTTCATCATTGATGTAATCGTCAACAGAAAATTCTTCGTTGTCCAGGTCTTCTTTTGTCTTCAGATCATTGGAGACCTCCTCTTCCGGAGTGTCAAAATCGTTCTCCTCCAACTCAAGAACCGGATTCTCCTCCAACTCCTTCTTGATACGTTGCTCAAGCTGAAGCATAGGCAACTCCAACAGCTTAATTACTTGAATCTGCTGTGGTGAAAGCTTTTGAAGCAGCCTTTGCTGGAGAGAGAGATTTTGCATTTTCCCAAATTAAAACTCGCAGTTTTTTGGTGTCCTGGCAAATGGAATGACATCACGGATATTTCCCATCCCGGTTACGAAAAGCATGAGTCTTTCAAATCCCAGGCCAAATCCGGCATGCGGACATCCACCGAAGCGCCTTGTGTCGAGGTACCATTCCATCTCTTCTTTCGGAATGTGCATCTCATCCATTCTTTGTTCCAATACCTCAAGTCGCTCTTCACGCTGGGAACCACCGATAATTTCTCCAATCTGAGGAAAGAGGACATCCATGGCAGCAACGGTCTGACCATTGTCATCCAGTCGCATGTAAAAAGCTTTGATCTCTTTGGGATAGTTCGTCAGTATCACAGGTTTTTTAAACTCTTTCTCAACCAGGTAACGCTCATGCTCGCTCTGAAGATCGGTACCATAACCGCCAACAGGATACTGGAATTGTCCTTTTTTATTCGGCTTCGAATTTCTTAGAATTTCAATGGCTTCGGTATATGTGAGCCGGATAAAATCGTTGTCTGCGACAAATCTCAGCTTTTCAATCAACTCCATCGAACGCTGGTCGGCCGGTTTCACCTTTTCTTCTTCGGCCAGCCTGTTGCTCAGAAACAATAAGTCGTCCATGCAGTGATCGAGTGCGTAGTTGATGAGGTATTTCAAAAACTCCTCGGCCAGGTCCATGTTATCAGTCAGATCACAGAAAGCGACCTCTGGTTCGATCATCCAGAACTCTGCCAGGTGACGGGAAGTATTTGAATTTTCGGCACGGAAAGTAGGGCCGAAAGTATATATTTTTGATAAAGCCATGGCAAAAAGCTCGCCTTCCAGCTGGCCGGAGACCGTTAGATTGGCTGCCTTTCCAAAGAAGTCCTGACTGTAATCAACGGCTCCTTCCTCATTCAAGGGAGGATTAATAGCTGGAAGCGTGCTTACGCGAAACATTTCACCGGCACCCTCAGCGTCCGAACTGGTGATTATCGGCGTGTGAACATTAAAAAATCCACGTTCATTGAAAAAAGAGTGTATGGCGAAAATCATCGCGTGCCGTATCCGGAAAACGGCACTGAAAGTAGCCGTCCTGGGGCGAAGGTGAGCCATCTCGCGCAAAAATTCGAGCGAATGCCTTTTGGGCTGGATCGGATATTTGTCGGGGTCTGACAATCCGATGATCTCGATTTTTTCGGCCTTCAATTCTACGGATTGTCCGGAACCTGCCGAAGCGACAAGTGTACCTGTGACACCAATGGCAGCACCGCTGTTGATATTTTTGAAAAACTCTTCCCCAAAGGATTCTACTTCTGCCACGACCTGCAGATTGTTGATGGTCGAGCCATCATTTAATGCGATAAAATTTACATTTTTGCTTCCACGCCGGGTACGCACCCAACCTTTGATCGTGATTTCAGCGCCAACCTGACCTGTTTTTAATATCTCTGCTATCTGAATTTTTTTCATTTTAAATATTCTTTCGGGAAAACTATTGTAATACAAGTTAACTTTTATACTTAGTCACAAATTTACACATTTTGGCGTCTGTTCTGCACCAGCATTGCTTGTTTTAGAAAAATTACACCGCGTTACAAGGAGGAAACATTGAGAAACACACAGTTTTTCAAGTGATTTAGTCTCACAGAAGAGTTGTTTCACTTTTCATCCTTCCCTGTTTAACTCAGTGGTTTCTTCCAGTAACGATGTGTAAATAATATTTGAGCTAACTTTGTCAGAAATTATTTTGCCATGCTATTTTCAACCTGGACAGAATTGTGCACCCATTTGGGCAAGCAATTCGACATCGATCCGGATCTCAATGGGGTATTGTTCCTGGTAGGAATCCGCGAACGCGGTCTGACTTTTCAACCCTTTTCGAAAGAGGAGAAGCTTAGCCTGATCAACCTGGGCAGTTGTACCCTTTACCAGGAAATGGGATTGACTGAAAAAACCGGAACAGACGAGGAAGGATGGCCGGTCTTCACACAAAAAGCGCTGGCTGCCGTAATCCCCGAGGAACGCAAACACAAGGTATTACAAGATTGCGCCCTCAGATATTTCGATAAAATTTATCCGGCTTCCGCCGGATAAATTTTATCGAAATATCAATTGCTTTTCAGGATTGCTTCGATCGCTTTCAGTTCATCCGAAGTAAAATACAGCATCTTTTGCGACTGAAGGTTATCGCTAAGTTGTTTCGCCGAACTTGCGCCAATCAAAACCGATGTGACTCTGGGATCTTTGAGCAGCCAGGCAATCGCCATCTGAGCCAGGGTCTGTCCGCGGTGAAGGGCGATATCGTTCAATGCTTTTGCCTTTGTGATTGCCGGAGCTACCTGTTCCGGTTTCAAAAAGCCCCACGATTTGGAAGCCCTGGATCCCTCCGGGATATTGTTCAGGTAACGATCGGTCAGCAAGCCCTGCGCAAGCGGAGAAAAAGCGATCACGCCGATTCCCTCCTTTTCAACGGTATCAAGCAGTCCGTTTTCGACCCATCGTTCGAACATCGAATATTTTGGCTGATGGATGAGACAGGGCGTTCCCAGGCGTCGAAGAATTTCAGCTGCTTCACTTGTCTGGTCTGCAGGATAATTCGATATGCCGGCATAAAGCGCTTTACCCGAACGGACAGCCTGATCGAGTGCCATCATGGTCTCTTCGAGTGGAGTCTCAGGGTCGGGACGATGTGAATAGAAAATATCGACATACTCCAGCTTCATCCGCTTCAGGCTTTGGTCCAGGCTTGAAAGTAAATATTTGCGTGATCCCCACTCCCCGTAAGGACAGGGCCACATCAGGTAGCCGGCCTTGGTGGAGATGATGAGTTCATCGCGGTAGGGTTTGAAATCCTTTTGGTAGATGCTGCCAAAATTTTCTTCGGCAGACCCGGGCGGCGGACCATAATTGTTGGCCAGATCGAAATGGGTGATTCCGTTGTCGAAAGCGTAACGAAGCATGCTTCTGCCGGTTTCATAGGTATCAACGCCGCCAAAATTATGCCATAAGCCAAGAGACAATATAGGTAGTTTCAATCCGCTGCGTCCGCAACGGCGATACTCGCATTGATTATCATAACGTAGAGGAGAAGGTGCATATTCCATAATTTCATAATTGAGTTATAATGGCAAAGTTAGAAAAATAGAAGATTCGAAAATGTAGTTGTGGCTATTCCTCAAGTTCGAATTATTTCTATATTTGTTTAGTCTATTTGCATCGAAAACCACACTAATATTTGATAAACTTAAAAATTAAATCAATGGAACAGAAACCGAACAGCAATCTCCGACTAGGCATGGTCTTCATGGCCTCGATCTTCTTCATCTTTGGTTTTATTACCAATTTTAACATTGCCATGAAAGATCAGGTGCAACTGGCATTTGATCTCAAAACGCTTTATCCTGGTTTGGAAAATTTTCTTTCTCAACTTGTCAATTTCGTATTCTTCATCGCGTATGCTTGTTTCAGCTTTTTAGCGGGGAGTATCATTAAGAAAATCGGGTACAAGAACGGTGTAATAGCTGGTCTTGTCTTAGTGGCTGTGGGCAGTTACATGTTTTTCCCGGCAGTTGCTGTTCTGTCTTATCCGTTGTTCCTTGCTGCCGTTTTTGTCATGGCAACCGGCGTTGTATTTCTCCAGACGGCCGCTAATCCTTATGTTGCAGCATTAGGTCCACAAGAAACTGCTCCTGCCCGTTTGAATCTTACCCAAGCATTAAATGGTGTTGCTTGTACAATTGCCCCTTTCCTTGCCGGAATCCTGGTATTGGCACCAGCGGTTATGGCTCTTAAAGCTGGTGCATCAGCATCCGAAGCTGCCAAATTTGTTCAGATGCCTTTTGTAATCATTGGTACGCTTGTAGTTCTGATTGCCATCGGGATAACATTTATCAAGCTTCCTTCAATCACGGGAGACACCACCATTCCATCCAAATCGGTACTTAAGAAACCTCAGGTTTGGTTTGGCGCTTTGGCTATTTTCTGTTATGTAGGCGCGGAAGTCGGAACAGCCGGACAAATAGCCCCCTATTTAAAAGGCGGAGGAATTGCGGTTGATGTTGCTGTAAAATTATCCGCTATTTACTGGGGAGGTTCCATGGTTGGACGTTTCTTTGGATCCATCCTGTTAAGTAATCTGCCTTCTGCAAAAAGATATCAATATTCGGCCGTTGTCATGGTCTTTGCCTTTTTCGTAGGCTGGTTTATCACATCCGCTTCGGTAACAGAAGGTCAGTTTGTATTTACCTCACAACCGATGAACGGCGTTATCTTCCTGGGTATTGCCATCGTCAACTTCTTCCTGATGATGCTTGGGAAAGGAAAAGCCAATGTTGCACTGGGAGTTTTCGGAACCGTTAATGTGCTTCTGATACTTGCAGCCTCAATGGTTCCGGCAACCCTTGGAATGTGGTGTTTGCTTTCTATTGGATTCTTCAACTCCATCATGTTCCCCAATATTTTTGCTTTGGCTGTTAACGATCTGGATCCTTCTGAAATGCCGCTGGCTTCAGGAATCATCAACACGCTGATTGCAGGTGGCGCTGTTATTCCATTGCTGATGGGTGCATTAACTGATTCATTCAATGCACGTTGGGCCCTTTTGATCCCGATTATTTGTTATGCTTACATTACATTCTTTGCATTGAAAGGCAGTAAAATCAGATAAAGAAATTTGGCTCTAAAGGATTCTTCCATAATCCTTTAGAGCCAAATCCAATCATTTTTCGTATGAGGCAAGTTGTCGTTGGTTTAGACATCGGTGGCACCAATACCGGCATCGGCATTGTCGATAGGGAGGGGAATGTGCTCTACGAAAAGAAACCGCAGCTACCAACCCCTCAGAAAAAAGAAAATCCGGATGCCCGTTCGGATGTGTCAGAAAAATTGGTTAGCGATTTCATCGAACTCATAACAGTCGAGATCCTTGTTGCCATAGCTAATGTCAGGAAAAATATTCCCGATATCGAGGTGATGGGAATCGGAATTGGGGCTCCTTTTGCCAACTATTACAATGGTACAATCGGAATAACCGCGAATCTGCCTTTTGTCACTGTGGTACCTCTCACTGACCTGATTCAGGCAAAACTGCCCGAATTCAGCATCATCAAGGTGACCAACGATGCCAATGCCGCCGCCCTGGGAGAGATGATCTACGGCGGTGCGATCGGTATGAACAATTTTGTAATGATCACACTTGGAACAGGTCTGGGCAGTGGAATCATCGTGAATGGCGATCTTGTGTATGGTCATGATGGCCTGGCCGGAGAGTTGGGGCATGTAACGGTTGTGCCTGATGGCCGTCCCTGTGGATGCGGATCCCAAGGCCATCTGGAAACCTACTGCTCCGCGACGGGCATCAGAAGAACCGTTTTTGAACTGCTTTCCAAATACAACAACAACGAGAGTCCTTTGGCTAGAGTATCCTTCAACGACCTGACAGCCAAAATGGTGTTTGAGGCTGCCGTTCAAAACGATCCCATCGCTCTCGAAGTCTTTGAATATACCGGTGAAATTCTCGGTCGTAGTCTGGCTGATACCGTGCATTATCTGAGTCCGGAGGCGATTTTCCTCTTCGGCGGACCGGTAGCCGCAGGTGAATTACTATTCGCACCCACCAAAAAAAGTTTGGAAAAATACCTCCTTCCTTTTTACCGAAACAAAATAAAACTTCTCCCCTCTAAACTTAAATCGGGCACTGCCGCCATCGTTGGTGCAAGTGCTTTGGTTTGGAAAGAGCTTGACAAGATCAAATTCTGAAAGGGCTGAAAGAATCGCAGAAAACCTATAGCTTTCCATATGAAGCGAGTGATCATTGTTCGTCATGCCAAGACCATACAGCACGGTTACGACCAGGATTTTGACCGGACATTAACAGAACGTGGCGAAGAGAATGCCGATCAAATCAGTAGCGAAATGGTTAAGGTAGGGATTAATCCCGATCTGATTATCTCCAGTCCTGCCGTTCGGACTACCCAAACCACTAAGATTTATGCCAAAAATTTGGCATACTCAACAGCGGCAGTCAGGTATGAAAAGAAGCTTTATTCCGGTATGCAATCCGGTTCTTTTAGCCGGATGCTGCAGGAACTTGACAACAAATACACTACCGTGATGGTGGTAGGTCACAATCCTGCTGTTTACTATTTTCTGGATTATCTGTTGCCCGGTTTTTCCCTTGATGTACCCACTTGCTCAACTGTGGTAGTCGATTTCGAGATTGACAACTGGGAGGAGTTGAAGGAACGTTCCGGGAGGATGACACATCGGTGGATACCGGATTTATTATAACCCTTTTCCCTATGTCAATAATTCAGTTAAATTTTTAACTTAGCACATTAATCAGATAATAATCAAGCAACTAAACAAGTATGAAATGAACGATATAATTATAAAACTTCTGGAAGCTGTTGAATTTGGAAAAATCGACCTGAAATCGCCATATCCACCACAACTAAGAGGGATGGATGGTTCACACGAACTCACCCGGCAAGCCCTGGAGGCTGGTGTCGATCCTCAGCGGATTCTCGAAGAAGCATTGATTCCGGCGATGGGAAACGTTGGTATGAAGTTTTCCGAAAATAAAATTTTTGTTCCCCAAATGCTTATGTCGGCTAAAGCCATGGGTGCTTCAATGGTGCAGTTGAAACCTTTCTTCGCTTCCGGAGCGATCAAATCAAAAGGAACCTTCATCATTGGAACTGTCAAGGGAGACCTTCATGACATTGGCAAGAATCTGGTAGCCATGATGGTGGAAGGTGGCGGTTGGACAATCGTCGACCTGGGTGTGGATGTCGGATCAGAACGTTTTATTGATGCACTGAAAAACAACCCCGGGGCAGTGGTAGGTTTATCTGCATTATTAACAACCACCATGGTAAATATGGGCGAAATCGTTGCCGGAATAAAAGAGCACATTCCGGAAACAAAAGTCCTGATCGGCGGTGCACCTGTCAATGCAGATTTCTGCAAAAGCATCGGTGCCGATTTTTATGCACCTGATCCCCAAAAAGCCGTTGAATACCTGAACAGACTGGCTTCCTGATATCCCATGAGTGCATCGCCTTAAATGACTCTTTCATTGGAAAGATGGGGCGGGTTTAGTACTTGGAAAACTTTCAGTTGAATTAGAAATTCATTAATCCTTGAATCCTTATTTTTAGTAGTTTGGTTCATTTTTAAACTCCCCGGATTTTAAAATTAAATTTTTTGAGGAATAATCTTCCGGTCACCCTTGTAGAAGAATGCCCGGGATTATCTATTGCTGATAGAAAGATTTGAAATAGCATATAAAGGAATGACCTCAATCTTATGATAAGAACCAAAATTCTCCAGAGACAATCGAATTCCGCCGGGGGCATCTTTTTCTGCCAAAAATTGGAACAAACTCTGCATCTTTCCACTGCTGCCTGACTTCACTTCTACCGGTAGAATCTTGCCATCTCTATTGTACAAATAATCAACCTCCGCATTGCTGCCCCTTTTTTCGCGGTGCCAGTAATAGAGCTGTGGCCGGTCTTCCGGATGACTGTACTTGATCATTTCAAGTCCGGCGAAAATCTCAGCTAACCTCCCCTTGTTTAGCATCTCAGTATTTTCTGCCACCAAAAAGTCAGCCAGCTTCAATCCGGCATTTTGTTGCAAGAGACCGGTATCGAGAAACAACACTTTGAATACCTTGTGGTTCGCTCCTGCTCCCAATGGGATTCCCTGCCCTGAAGAGTGATATACTTTGTGAATTAATCCGGCCATTTCAAGCAAATCGACCGCCTCTTTGGCTTGTGCAATATTTGACAATTCACCTGCCTTTGCGTAGATGTATTTGCCACCGGCCTGCTGAAATACAGAATCCAATACTTCCCTTAGCCGTAGTACCGGTGAACGCTTTTTGTATTTAACAAAATCATCGTAAAGTGATACCATAATATCTGCCAATGCCTTTTGCGCGGCAACGGGGTTTGAACTATTGTCAACATAGGTTTTAACTACTTCGGGCATACCTCCGGTGAGCAGAAATTTTTTCAGATAATCGGTCAACTTATTGTGAAATGCCGGATTCAATGGATTTTCAGGGGTCGCCTCCTTTTTCAGATCAACCAATCGCCCTTCGTTGTGAGCATTCAAAAATTCATCAAACGACATAGGATACATGAATAATGAGTGGATTCTGCCTACTCCGAATGATGACAATTCAGTCAATGCAAACTCCAGCAATGAACCTGCGGCCATCACATGCAATTTTGGTTTTGATTCGTAAAAAAAACGGAGTGCCTGAATGGCTTTTGGACATGCCTGAATCTCATCGAAGAAAAGCAGGGTTTGTCCTTCCACGATAGGTATTCCATAATAGGCGGAAAGATTGCCACAGATTCTTTCAGGATCGAAATTTTGATCGAAAAAAAGCTGTGTATCAATATCCCGCTCAAAATTAACCTCCACATAATATTTAAAAGTTTTGCCTAATTCCCTGGCAACAAAAGTTTTGCCAACCTGCCTTGCCCCTCTCAACAAAAGGACTTTGCGCGGTTGGTTCTTCTTCCACTCTATTAGTAACTGAAATATAGCTCTTTGCATAATTATAATTTAATTTTTGCGAGAATATCAAGGCAAACTTAAGAATAATTCATGATAATATCAAGGCAAACATAAGCATAATTAATGAAATTATCAAGGCAAACTTTAATGAAATTAATGAGAAAGTCAAGGCAAACACGTTTTTTAGCAAAATACAGGTATAAACTAAGGGTTACGATGAATATCCCGATTTCAATTGCATTCTACCTGCATACAATTCATCGGGGAATTTATTAAGCATATTTAAAAAGTCCAATGAAACAATTGTTTTCTATAATTTAAATTCCAGCTGGTTAAAGAGAAAATTGTTTAAATTTGATGTATTATAGTCCTCCAATTAAATTAGATAAAGATGAAAAGAGTTAGCCAAGTAATCATTCTTCTTGTTGTGGCCCTGATCGCAGTCTATACGCAAATGCCTGTTGTGGCCTTCGGATTTCCCGGATTACCGGCTTTGATAGGCGCTCTCACGCTGCTCTGGGTCATCATGAACCTCCGTGTGGTACCTCAGGTAACCAACGAGATGCAGGCTTTGAAACTGCTGACGAGCATGACTATTCCCAAATGGATTTTCATCGCTTTGATAATGTATATGACGGTAGTGCCTTTTGTCACGTCGTGGTCTCTCTTTAGATGGAACGACTATCGTGGGATGATTGGGAATGTTGAGATCGGTGAGAATCTCTCTACTCACATGGCGCCTATCTCGATCGACAAGATCCGTGTGGTGGATGAACCTTTGGCGAATCTGCTCGGAGATAAGGTTCTTGGCGCACAGCCTGCCTTGGGAAGCCAGGTAAGACTGGGAACATTTGTCATTCAAAAAGTCCGGAATGAACTTTACTGGGTCGCCCCTCTGCTCCATTCCGGTTTTTTCAAATGGAACAAAAATAAGGAGGGAACCAATGGCTATGTGATGGTCAATGCCTGTAACGAGCGGGATGTCAAATTGGTTCAGGAGGTCAATGGGCACAAGGTTCTGGTCAAATATCAGTCGGAAGCATATTTTGGCGACAACCTCGAAAGACACATCTATCTCAGCGGTTTTTATGATACCGGACTCACAGACTACAGCTTTGAAATAGATGACGATGGAACGCCTTACTGGGTCGTGACAAAATACAAAAAAACCATTGGCTTCTACGGGGATAACGCGGTAAGTGTCGTGGTCGTTAACACGGAAACCGGTAAATGTGCAGAGTATCCGATAGATCAGGCGCCAGCCTGGATAGACCGGATTCAGCCCGACAAATTTATTGAGGAGCAACTCAACGACTGGGGCAATTTTGTGAAAGGATTCTGGAATTTCTCCAACGAGAACAAACTGCAGATAACCCAGGGCCTCTCTCTTGTCTATGGTGAAGACAACAAATCCTATTGGTACACAGGCCTTACTTCGGTAGGTGCCGACGAAGCCACCGTTGGATTTGTTCTGGTGGATACAAGAACAAAAAAAGCTGTTTGGTACAAACAAAGTGGTGCGACAGAACGTGCCGCCCAAAATTCGGCCATAGGGAAAGTGCAGGAAAAACGCTATTCCTCATCGCTACCCATCCCATACAATATCAACAACATTCCAACGTACATGATGACGCTGAAAGACAACGGCGGACTGGTCAAGATGTTCGCGATGGTCGCGATTGAGGATTATACCATCGTTGGGGTAGGAAACACGTTGGTGGAAACGCTGATGGCCTACAAAAATGCCTACAACATGGCCGGCAATAAAATCAATCCGAAGAACGTCACAAAAAAGATGGTGTTAAAAACAATGGTCAGCCGAATCCAGTCGGATATCAAGAACGGCAACAGTTTCTACTACTTCACGGTTAACGGGATGAACAACATCTTTATCGGCTCATCACAAATCTCGAACGAAATGCCTGTGACAATGGCCGGCGATAGCATTCAGATCAGCTTCGACAATGATACCAGCGGATTGATTGATATTTC
>JANYJT010000292.1 GCA_025358395.1 Bacteroidia bacterium | reverse complement strand
AAATCGATTTTCCCCATCTTTACTTCTTTGATGGCTTTTCCGACTTCCATGGTGACAGTTCCGCTCTTGGGATTGGGCATCAAGCCTCTGGGGCCTAAAATACGACCCAACGCACCTACTTTTCCCATAACCGGGGGCATAGTAATAATGACATCTACATCAGTCCAACCACCTTTGATTTTATCGATGTAATTGTCAAGACCTACAAAATCAGCACCTGCCTCAGTAGCTTCGGCCTCCTTGTCAGGAGTTACGAGAGCCAAAACACGCACTTCTTTCCCAGTTCCATGGGGCAAAGTTACAACGCCACGAACCATCTGATTAGCTTTTCGAGGGTCTACTCCCAGGCGGACATCAATGTCGACGGAAGCATCAAACTTGGTAAAGGTGATTTCCTTAACCAGTTTGGCAGCATCACGAAGTTCATAGAATTTTCCGGCCTCGAGTTTCTCCAATGCAGCTTTCTTATTCTTGGTAACTTTTGCCATTTAACCTTAACTTTATTAGTTATTAAAAGGTGATTGACCTGTTACGGTTATCCCCATACTTCTTGCAGTACCTGCTACCATGCGCATACCTGCTTCAACTGAAAAGCAATTAAGGTCTGGCATCTTAATCTCTGCAATCTCTCTTACCTGATCCCAAGTAACCGCTCCAACTTTTTTCACATGAGGCTCTGCAGATCCTGATTTGATCTTAGTCGCTTCAAGTAATTGAATGGCCACCGGTGGGGTTTTGACGACAAAGTCGAAAGACTTGTCGGCAAAAACCGTGATGACAACCGGCAAAACTTTACCGGCTTGTTCCTGGGTCCTGGCGTTGAATGCTTTACAGAACTGCATGATGTTCACGCCCTTCGATCCCAATGCAGGACCTACGGGAGGTGATGGGTTTGCTGCCCCACCTTTGATCTGTAATTTGATAAATCCAGCAATTTCTTTAGCCATAACGTTTTATAAAAAAATTTACTTTACTCCTTTTCCACTTGCATAAAGCTAAGCTCCAAGGGGGTTTTACGACCGAAAATCTTAACCATTACCTTCAGTTTCTTACGTTCCGCATTGATTTCCTCAATGGTTCCGTTGAATCCGTTAAATGGTCCGTCGGTCACTTTTACGGTCTCTCCAATGAAGAATGGCACTTCGAAATCTTCGCCACTCTCCTGTAGCTCATCCACCTTACCCAAAATCCGGTTTACCTCAGCGAGACGCATGGGGACAGGATCGCCACCCTTGGTATCTCCAAGAAAACCGATTACATTGGGGATGTTTCTGAGCTTGTGAGGAGTCTCTCCAACCAAAGAGGCTTCAATCAGTACGTATCCAGGGAAGAAATTGCGATCTTTTGCCACTTTCTTGCCGTTACGGATCTGAAAAACCTTTTCTGTAGGAATTAAGACCTGAGAAACATTATCCTGGAGACCGCCATTGGCTATCTCATTCTCGATATATTCTTTTACCTTCTTTTCTTTACCTCCGATGGCTCTAAGAACATACCACTTGTGTTGACTTTCGCTCATAGGGATCTCTCCAGGAAAAATTAATTGTAGAAAAAACTGTATACGACCTTCATGATGCTTCTAAAACTGACATCAATACCGAAGATCAACAGCGCGATTATAAGGGAAGCAACTAATACGACTACAGCACTACCACGTAACTCTGTCCAGCTCGGCCATGAGACCTTCTGTACCAGTTCGGTGTAGGATTCAGTGAAATAATTCGTTAATTTCATAAAAAATAGAATGTATTTTGGCCGGATAGGAAGAGTCGAACTTACCTTTGCTTCCGACAAGCTATCCGTTGGAAGAGTCCCGGACAAAAGTCCGGGACTCATTATTTTGAAGCAATAAACTTCGAATTATTTTAAGATCTCAGTCACCTGACCAGCACCAACTGTACGTCCACCTTCGCGGATAGCGAAACGAAGACCTAAGTTCAAGGCAACAGGATAGATCAACTCAACAGTGATGGTAACGTTGTCTCCCGGAAGAATCATTTCAGTTCCTTCAGGAAGATTAATTTCACCAGTTATATCCAATGTACGGATATAGAACTGAGGACGATATTTGTTGTGGAATGGGGTGTGACGTCCACCTTCTTCTTTCTTCAGGATATAAACCTCAGCTTTGAAAGTAGTGTGAGGAGTGATTGACCCTGTTTTAGCAAGAATCATTCCACGTTTGATCTCCTTTTTGTCCACACCACGAAGCAACAATCCTACGTTGTCACCAGCTTGTCCATCGTCAAGAATCTTGCGGAACATCTCAACTCCGGTACAGATGGTTTTGCGGTTTTCAGCGCCAAGACCAATCAATTCGATTTCGTCGCCGGTGTGAATTTTACCCATTTCAATACGACCTGTTGCAACTGTACCACGGCCAGTAATTGAGAATACGTCCTCAACCGGCATCAGGAACGGTTTGTCAACATCACGTGGAGGAATTGGAATCCAGCTATCAACTGCATCCATCAGTTCCATCACTTTTTCTTCCCACTGTGGTTCGCCGTTCAGCGCACCCAAGGCAGAACCCTGAATAACAGGAGTGTTGTCACCGTCAAAGTTGTAGAATGTAAGAAGGTCACGAATTTCCATTTCAACCAGTTCGAGGATCTCAGGATCTTCAACCATGTCAACTTTGTTCATGAAAACAACCAAACGGGGAACGTTTACCTGACGTGCAAGCAGGATGTGCTCGCGGGTCTGAGGCATAGGACCGTCAGTCGCAGCAACCACGATAATGGCACCATCCATCTGGGCAGCACCTGTTACCATGTTCTTTACGTAGTCGGCGTGACCCGGGCAGTCAACGTGAGCATAGTGACGATTTGCTGTTGCATACTCAACGTGAGCCGTGTTAATGGTGATACCACGCTCTTTTTCTTCCGGAGCGTTATCAATAGAATCGAAAGACTTGATTTCGCAAAGTCCTTTTTTGTTCAATACCATTGTAATAGCAGATGTAAGCGTCGTTTTTCCGTGGTCGACGTGACCAATAGTCCCAATGTTTACGTGGGGTTTAGACCTGTCGTAATGTGCTTTTGCCATAATAAGTAATTTTAATTTCTAGTTATATATTTCAATTCATCTAATCTCTCTTAAACCAATAGGCTGCAAGCTTTTCACTCACAACCCTACCACTCTTAGAGGTCGCTCACTAAGAATATGAAAGCAAACTGGAGCGGGAGACGGGACTCAAACCCGCGACCCTCAGCTTGGAAGGCTAATGCTCTATCAACTGAGCTACTCCCGCTTATTTGCTCAACTTTGCCCCGGAGAAATGCCTCGCGAATAGTGGGGAGAGCAGGATTCGAACCTACGAAGGCGTACGCCAGCAGATTTACAGTCTGCCCCAGTTGGCCGCTTTGGTATCTCCCCTAACGGGATAATGCCACTACAGCAAGAACACCATCAATTCCAAAGAGCAAACCATTTTATCCGAATTTTACTCTTCAAAAATGGTTTGCAAATTTAAACTATTTTTTTTTCTTAAAATCAAATCGTCTGACTTTTTTTCAAATTATTTGTTGCCTGTTTTAGTTTTGTATTTTTCCATCTGCTTTTTAAGGGCTTCGACAGTCAAATCAATGGCCTCTTCAAAGGTTTTTGCCTGCTTTTTCGCAAACAAAGGGTCGTTGGCAGGTACGGAAAGTTTGATTTCACTCACCTTATTCTCTCGTTCTTCATCTTTTTCGAGTTTCAGCATTACTTCTGCTCCAATGACACTGTCAAAAAATTGATCCAGTTTATTTAAGCGTTTTTCACAAAAGTCAATCAATTTTTGATCGGCTTTAAAATGAACTGTCTGTACTTTTACATCCATAATTGTTCCTCCTCTATTTTAAGCCCTTGATTGAGCTTGGTTGTATATTTTACTTTTACGCTCGCGGATGAGCTTGGTTGTAAATTTTCTTTAATTTTTCAAAAGAAGTATGCGTGTATACCTGAGTTGCGGCAAGACTGGCGTGCCCAAGCAATTCTTTGATGGCATTAAGGTCGGCGCCACGGTTCAATAAATGCGTCGCATAACTGTGCCGGAGAATGTGCGGACTACGTTTTTCCATAGTCGTAACCAGACTCAGGTACTTTCTAACGATGCGGTACAGTAATTTTTCGTAAACCTGCTCTCCCTTGTCTGTGATGAAAAGATAACTGTTTGAAGTACCAAATAGTTCATTCCTCACTTTGATGTAATTGACAAGATCAACATATATTTCGGCCGGGAATGGGATCAGGCGCTCCTTATTTCTTTTCCCCAGTACTTTCACAACTTTTTCACTTAATTGGAGATCGTTCAAGCGGATTCCCATTAACTCCGCAAGCCGCATCCCGGTTCCATAAAAGAGAGATACCACTGCTTTGTCGCGCAATCCGGTGAAGTCTTCAGCAAAGAATGAAACATCCAGTAATTTGTTCATCTCACTTTCCTGGACAAACTGAGGCAATTTTTTGCCACTTCTGGGAACCATTACCAACTCGGTTGGATTTTTCTTCATCAAACCTTCACGCAACAAAAACTTGTAAAGGGATCTCAATGTTGAAATTTTTCGTTTGACGCTGACTACTGTCATTCCCTGATCCATTAAGGAGATAACCCATTGTCTGATCAAATGATGGTCTGCCCCACTCAAACAAAAATCCTCAACCATTTCACTGCCAAACAGTATGAATTGATTGAGGTCTTTCTCATAAGCAGTTACCGTATGTTGGGAATACCGCTTTTCATATTTTAAAAAATTGAGAAAATGCCCAAGATTTTGCATCAAAAGGAAAATTGAAATCGGAAGGAATTTAGTAATAAAAAACCTTCAAATGTCAATTTCAGGTGAAAATTCTCAATTATCTTCCGAACGTTGCAAATTCTCGATGTAAATAGCCTTCTTGATCTCTGTCCGACGGGTAATAGATGGTTTTTCAAAGGCTTGACGGCCACGGAGTTCTTTGACAGCCCCTGTCTTTTCAAATTTCCTTTTGAAACGCTTCAAGGCTCTTTCAATGTTCTCGCCGTCTTTGATAGGAATAACAATCATACGTTAAATTTTTTTACTTTGTTCTTTGTCTTTTCGGGTCGCAAATTTAGAAATATTCCTGGAGAACTGCAAGATTTGTAGATAAATTTCTT
>JANYJT010000286.1 GCA_025358395.1 Bacteroidia bacterium | reverse complement strand
GTAGGATGGCATCCGCCCAATTTACGGGGTCGCGCCTCGCAGGGGGCGCGTGGATTGAAACTGGACTTATAACTGTAATTAATTATGGGCCAACTGGTCGCGCCTCGCAGGGGGCGCGTGGATTGAAACGATATTCCCCGACTTGACGTACTGAAGATCGTTAAGTCGCGCCTCGCAGTACCTTCCAACAAAACAAGGATTGAAACTACAAGGCCGTGAAACATACGGTGTCGGTACGCTCTTCCTATTCACCTTCCAACAAAACAAGGATTGAAACTGCCACCCCTGGTGACATAAATAATGCTACTTTAACTTCCTATTCACCTTCCAACAAAACAAGGATTGAGACATATGTTCGGATCAAGATATAATCACCGAATAGACATCATCAAATTCATTGGTGACTTAAAATAAATTTACCTTTGTAAAAAGTCATTTACCATGAAAGAAATCGTTTTTTCGGTAGAAGAGTCGCAGGATGGTAGTTTTTTTGCCAAGGCAATAAATCATGCTATTTTTACACAATGTGATACTCTTGAGCAATTAAATCTGATGATCAGAGATGCAGTTCGGTGTTATTTCAATGAAGGTGAAATGCTGGGCCTAATTCATCTCCATGTTACCTGTAAGGAAATATTTTCATTGTGAAAAGCTCTCACAACAAGGATTCAGAATTCCTATATTTGCAAAAACTCATTGTTATGGATGCACTTTTTGTTACACCAAAGAATAAAGAATCAATCCCATTTTTAAAGCAATTGTTGAAAAGCCTCAATAATGTTGAAAGTGTTGAAGTAGTGAAGTCCCCGGATAGTCGGACCCGAAAAAGTATTGAATCAGGACTTAAAGATGTGAATGACATTATTTCAGGTAAGAAGAAGGGCAAAACCCTTAAGCAGCTCCTGAATGAAGGTTGAAATTATTGCCACCCCTACGTTTGACCGGGAGTTTAAGCGTTTAAAGAAAAAGTATAGCTCTCTTCCTGGAGACTTGGAGATTTTTGAAAGAGAACTCCTGGATAATTCTAGTATTGGGGTTGATTTAGGTGGAAATATCCGAAAGGTAAGAGTAGCAGTAAAGTCCAAAAACAAAGGGAAAAGTGGAGGTGTCAGGGTTATAACATACACTTTAATTTTAAAATTGACCGACAAAACCATATTTCTGATTACCCTTTTTGATAAAAGTGAAAAGGAAAATATTTCAGATGAAGAGATCAAACAAATAATTCAGAAAATTGAAGGATACTAATCTTTCCTGCAAGAATGTTATATCATGATGACGATTGCTAGTCTAACTTTAAGATTTACATTATTTTAACATAAGCTAAATGTAACGAAGAACCAATTTTCAGCAAATAATCACAAATTGTATCTTTCAAACCAACCAATCTACTTTCAAAACTTTTCCAAAGTTCGAAGCTTTTGCTCAAAATATTTTCAGAGCCCGAAACTTTGGAGATGTTGCTAATAATTTCCTAGTAAATCTGATTGTTCCTTCCGCGCTGGCCACCCATATTATTGTTGTTGCCATTGGGATTGTTGGGATCCTGAAGGTTCTGGTCTTCATCCAGGTCTGAATTTGAACGTTTGGAGCCGCCCGATTTGAGTGCCTTGGGTAAAGTTTTGGTTTTGGTCAGTGGAATTCTGTAAGCTACCGTCACCGAAAAATCGAAAGGGACCTCCGAACTTGTGTAACCCAATCCGGGTATTACATAAGGTTTGACATTTGGATCTTTTGTAGCTGATAGCAAAAATTTCGCTCTGACCGACCATCCAAAAAAGAGGTTCGGCATCAGTTCTCCTTTCAACCCGAACAGCAGCTCAGCCCAATGCGCACCCAGGTTGGCCTTAGGAAAAGAAGTTTGAAGGTTGCCCCAGTAATTGGAATAACCGGCGGAAAGGGTTTCCTGTGTAAAACGGCTGAAACCATATCGAAACCCAACAAAAACCAGATCGTTGTCTGACAAGGATTGAAACTTATTGATGTTCACATCCACACCGACCCGGCCATAAGCCCCTTTGTTGGTGTAGTGAAAATTGTCCTTCAGATCGTCAACGCTTTGATAGCCGGCTTCCACGGTAGGGAAAAAATTACCTTTGTATGGATAATCTGCCTGGATCTCAAAGGCAGATTTTGTCGCATTTTGGATTTTGGGCATCAGAAAACGGGACACATCAATGCCTATGCGGGGACCTTCGTACCTCCACACCTCTTTCTTTTCCTGTCCAAAGCCGAAAACCGGACTAAGGAGTAGTAAGATGCAAATAGACCGTAATATTTTGTCCAAGGGTAGCATATTTTTCTACAGATTTAGGTCCGACAAGGTGGTCTGAAACTCTTATCGAGTCTATCAGGGAACTATGCCGTGTTGCTGTAATCACATAATTTGGGGCAAAACCACAACTTTGAGAGATCAATTGAAAGTTCATTGTGTGTTTCAGCCAGAATGTAGCTGATTTTCCATTGGCAAAAACAACGAATCCCGTTGAATCGGCAGACAGGGAGAGGGGCAATCCGACTGTTTTTACCAATGCCGATACTTTGTTGAATGCCAAGGTATCGCCGATGGCATTTCTGTTGTACCCTTTTACAAGAATTGAGTCGATGTTCAGGGTCTTATTAACGGTAAATGCAGCTACCACCAATGTGTTTGACGACTCGTAGCAGTGTGAACCGCTGTTACAGGAAAGAAGTAACATGAATGCAGGAAGAAGAAGTATTGGCCGAAAACGCATTCGTCAAAAAGATTTGTGTTGTATCTTGCGGCAAATATAATCAAATTGGGCGGACGGGATTTATACCCCCAAAATAATTGATAGTTTTGCGCTTCAAATATCTAGTCATGAGAGCACTCACTTTTGTCATATTCTTCAGCATTGTCCTGATTGTCTATTCTTCGCTCAATTATTTCGTCTATACCCGGGGATTGATGGTCTTTTCAAGCACTCCGGCCATCAAAAAATGGTATACGGTGATTTTCTGGACACTGGTTTCTTCTTTTTTGATCGGGATGTTTTGGGAACGGACCGCTTCGTCCGCGGTAAGTGAATTCGTATATAGGATCGGAGCCTTCTGGTTGGCTTTTATGCTCTATTTCCTGTTGGCCATTTTGGTGATAGACCTTATCCGGCTTGCCGATTATTTCTTTCATTTCCTTCCGGTTTTCTCCCCTGCCGGGAAGCTGAATCTGGGATATTCTGTCATCGGGGTTGTGACACTTGTGGTGGTAGGAGGATACATCAATGCGCTGACAACAAGGATTAAAGAGATCCCTTTGACGATTCATAAAACCGTATCCGGGAATCCTGAACTCAAAATATTGATGGCTTCAGATATTCATTTGGGCGCATTGATTGGTGAGAAGCAGGAACTTAAGCTGGTGCGGATCATCAATGAGCAAAAGCCGGATCTTGTTTTGCTTTGTGGCGATCTGGTAGATGGGGATATTGGCCCGGCACTTCGAAAAAACCTGGGGAAGCATATCCAGGAGATCCGGACTCCGCTTGGCGTTTATGCCATTCCGGGCAACCACGAATACATTGGCGGCATCCAGAATACCTTGCCCTACCTGGAAAGCATCCACATCAAGGTTCTGCGGGATGAGGTAGTCACACTCCCTGATGGGATACAGTTGGTTGGAAGGGATGACCGGGATAGCCGCAGGATGGGGGGATCAGGTAATCCACATGAATTGAAGGAGCTTACGAAAAATCTGGATCCCTCCAAACCCATGATCGTGATGAACCACCAGCCTTTCAATTTGCAGGAAGCAGTTGATGTGGGAGCCGACCTGCACTTGTCGGGCCATACCCACCACGGACAAATGTGGCCTTTCAACTTTGTGACCAAAGCTATTTTTGAGCTCAGCTGGGGGTTGATGCAAAAAGGGAATACTATCTTTTATGTTTCTTCCGGATTTGGATCGTGGGGTCCCCCGGTTAGGATCGGCAATACTCCGGAGGTGGTGGTTTTCAATGTTAAGTTTGATCAGGGCAATTAGGTCATTACCCCCTGCGCTCATTATGACCGCAAGGGAAGGGGGCATCAAGCTTTATAGAAATAGTGATTGTCTTGCGAATCCCTTTTCCCGATGGGAATAAACCACCGGATAGGTCGGATCGCATCATACCCGGAGTCCCTACTCCAAAATTGAACCCCTCGACATGCTCAGAGATCGAATTAAAAATCCAAACTTTTGTTTATCTTTGCGCAGTTTTATTAATTATCAGAAGCACAGATTATCAAGCATATAAGGTATGTCAGACAGAAATAACACCCGAAATTTTTGCATCATTGCGCACATAGATCATGGTAAAAGTACATTGGCCGACCGTTTGCTGGAGATTACCTCGACGATTAGTGGACGTGATATGGAGGCTCAGGTGTTGGATGACATGGATCTAGAGAAGGAGCGCGGAATTACCATCAAGAGTCACGCGATTCAAATGGAATATTTTCACGAAGGTGAGAAATTCCTTCTGAATCTGATCGATACTCCCGGACATGTTGACTTTTCGTACGAAGTTTCCCGCTCGATTGCTGCTTGCGAAGGAGCCCTGCTAATTATCGATGCGACGCAGGGTATTCAGGCCCAAACAATTTCAAACCTCTATCTGGCCATTGAACATGATTTGGAGATCATTCCGATTCTGAATAAAATGGATCTCCCCAATGCAATGCCTGAAATAGTCGAGGACCAAATCATCGAGCTGATAGGTTGCAAGCGGTCGACCATCATAAGGGCATCCGGAAAAACTGGTGATGGGGTTGCAGAGATACTCGAGCGAATTCTGACGGATATCCCCGCCCCGAACGGAGATCCTGAAGCGCCTCTTCAGGCATTGATTTTTGACTCCGTTTTCAATCAGTTCAGAGGGGTTATCGCCTATTTTAAGGTGGCCAACGGAACTGTTAAAAAGGGAGATCTGGTCAAATTTATGGCCGCCGACAGACAGTATACCGTCGACGAAGTTGGGGTTCTGAAGATGGGATTGGAGATACGAAGTGAATTGAGCGCGGGAGATGTTGGCTATATCATTTGTGGAATCAAAACGGCTCGCGAGATCAAAGTCGGCGATACAATTACCCAACTCAAAAATCCCTGCGCATCGATGATCTCCGGTTTTGAGGAGGTGAAGCCAATGGTTTTTGCCGGTGTTTATCCAATTGATAGTGAGGATTATGAGGATTTACGCGGTGCTATGGAGAAACTTCAGCTCAACGATGCTTCACTGACCTATGTACCTGAGTCGTCCATGGCACTGGGCTTTGGTTTCCGCTGCGGCTTCCTCGGATTGCTGCACATGGAAATTGTGCAGGAGCGGCTCGACCGGGAGTTCGACATGAACGTGATCACCACTGTACCCAACGTTTCTTACATGGTCACTACAAGGGCAGGGGAGACCTTTGAGGTTTACAATCCTGCCGGCTTGCCCGAGGCAACGCTTATTGAACAAATTGAGGAACCATTTATACATGCGCAGATCATTACCCGGTCTGAATACATAGGTTCGATCATGACTTTGTGTTTGGAAAAGCGCGGGATGATGACCAAGCAGGATTACCTGACGGCCGACCGTGCTGAGCTCTCCTTCGATATGCCGCTTGGTGAGATTGTAATTGATTTTTACGACAAATTGAAAAGCATCTCGAAGGGGTATGCCTCTTTTGATTACCATATTACCGGATATCGTCCTGCCAAGCTGGTGAAGCTGGATATTTTGCTGAACAGTGAACCTGTCGATGCCCTTTCCACGCTTTTGCATGTCGACAATGCATACTCCTTTGGAAGACGGATTTGTGAAAAGTTGAAGGAACTTATTCCAAGGCAACAATACGATGTGGCCATCCAGGGTGCCATCGGCGCTAAAATTATTTCCAGGGAGACTGTCAAAGCCGTTCGTAAAGACGTAACCGCCAAATGTTATGGTGGCGACATCACGCGAAAGCGGAAACTTCTCGACAAGCAGAAGAAGGGCAAGAAACGGATGAAGCAGATTGGCAACGTGGAAGTGCCCCAGAAGGCGTTCCTCGCCGTACTGAAATTAGATTAAGAAGTACTTCAAGTACTTCAAGTTTGGAGTACTTAGAGTTCTGGACTCCGAGCAAATTCTTCTAATAGCTTTAAGTACTCCAAACTTTAAGTACTCCAAACTTTAAGTACTCTAAGTACTTATATTATTAGCTTGTACCCTTTTCCATGAATGTTGATGATCTCTATCCCATCCTCGTCTTTCAAATGCTTTCTAAGCTTGGTAATGTAAACATCCATGCTTCTGGCATTGAAATAGTTGTCGTCGACCCAAATGGTCTTCAGTGCATAGTTGCGTTCGAGAACTTTGTTGGCATGAACGCAGAGAAGGCGAAGGAGCTCTGATTCTTTTGTGGTGAGCTTGGTGCTGTCATTGGCATCTGAAAGGGTCTGCTTACGGGCATCGAAAGTGAAACGGCCCAATTTGAAAATGACCTGGGTATTATCTGCTTCCCCGAGCGTTCTCCTCAGAATGGCCTCGATGCGGAAGATCAGCTCTTCCATACTGAAAGGTTTCGTCATGTAATCATCGGCGCCCAGGCGGAATCCTTCGATCACATCTTCTTTCATGTTTTTGGCAGTAAGAAAGATGATCGGTATTTCGCTGTTAATCATGCGAACATCTTTTGCCAATGAAAATCCGTCTTTTTTCGGCATCATCACATCGAAAATACACAGATCATACTGATTTTTCTGAAAGCCTTTGAAAGCAGCCTCCCCATCGGGATAAAGATCTGTATCGTAACCTTTGGCAATTAAATACTCTCTGAGCAACGACCCCAGGTTTTCATCATCTTCACTTAAGATAACTCTCATCTTCTTTTCCATAATGTTAAACTATTTAATAACAGGGAAATAGATTCTGAATTTAGTTCCTTTCCCTACTGTACTTTCTACTTTTATTTTTCCGTGATGTTCTTCTACGATACGTTTAACGTAGGAGAGTCCGAGTCCGAACCCTTTCACGTTGTGCACGTTCCCGGTAGGGATACGGTAAAAACGTTCAAATATTTGGTTGAGATTTTCCTTTGAAATGCCAATCCCATAATCCCTGATCTGAAAAACTACCCAGCTGCCTTTGTTTTCGGTCAATATTTCAATCTTTGGAACTTCTTTGCTATATTTTTCAGCATTATCCAACAAATTGAAAATGACATTTGTAATATGGACTTCATCCCCGTTGATCAATGGATTTTCGGCCAAAATGGAGGTTTCCAACGTCCCATGGGAGTTGGTCAGGCGAATCTCAAAATTGGAGGCTGCCTGTGAAATAATCTGGTTAAGGTCGATCGCGGTAAATTTCAATTTCAACTTTCCTTCGTTGAAAACGGCCATTTGAAGTACTTTTTCAACCTGACTGCTCAATCTTTTGCTCTCATCAAAAATGACCCCTGAAATATGATCAATGGTGGAGGTCGAATGGACCAGCGAGTTGTCCTTCAACATCTGTGACGCGAGTGAGATTGTCGAAATCGGGGTCTTCAGCTCATGGGTCATGTTGTTGATAAAGTCATTCTTGATTTGCGATAATTTCTTCTGTCGCAAGATGATCTGAAGCGTAAAAACGAATATGCCGATGATGATCAGGATCAGTATGAGCGAGGGTAGAACAAAGTTGGACATTGCCTTCATCTGTTCTGAATGCTGATCGGGAAAATAGACATAAATATAGTTGGGCTTTGGGGAGCTTTGGTCGTAAAACAGCGCTGTTTTATATTCTCTCGTACCTTGGTTTGGACGATAATCCTGATCACCGGCAACAATCTCTGTTTTCCCGCTGATGCCTGACTTTATGCAATATTTGAATGGAAGGAGAATCCCTGCTTCTTTTAGCTGAAGGTCCAGTTCATGTCTCACATCCCCGATTATTCTGTCTTCGACTTTCATCTCTGATCTTTCAAGCATGTAACTCTGGTACCGCAGATCCTGAGATTGTCTCTCGCTCAGTCTGTCGTAGGAGCTTTGCATGCTTGGAATGATAATCGTTTGAGTTTTTCCAAATGTAAGTACCCCATTGGAATTACTGACAGTGCTTTGGTCGTAGGAAATAGCGATCCTGCCGGAACGATCAAGTCTATTAAAAGATTCTGAGGAATCAGAATTTGGAAAGAGTCCTAACCCTTTTGAAGGTTTGGGATCCGGTATAAAATTTTGGGCATCCAATTCATAGAAATGAGTAACCTCCCAATATACACAAATGTCTACAACATCTTTCAAGGCCCTGGTGACAACAAGATTGTTGTCTTTTTCCACGAGTTTAGCTGTTTTATTGATGGTGATCAGCTGTACCAATATCATGGCTACCACAGCAATGGCCATTACAATCGCAAGTATATTGATCACCCTTTTGCTCATAAAACAAATATAGAGTTAATAATCCGTTGGGCGGAAGATCGTTAACAATATTTAACCAAGCTGTTAGCAGGTTAGCTATTAGCAATTAGCTGTTAGCTTTTAGCTATTAGCCATTGGCTTTCGGTTGTTAAAGTTTTTGAAAGTATCAGTTTTTTGATTTGATTAGCAGGAGAAATGACCGGAGTCCCTTTTTAATCCAATAGCTAATTGCTAACTACTAAAAGCTATTTGCTTTACACTTCCGCTAGGCTTAGCTTCTCAAGTGCTTGCCGGGCAGCATTTTGCTGAGCCTCTTTTTTGGAAAATCCTTCCCCTCTCCCCTTGACTTGTCCATCCACACAAACCTCAGATACAAATGGCATTTTTTCTGGTCCGGGATCCGGATTGTTGATGGTCTTGAATTCTACATCCTGTTTGATTTTCTGGCCCCATTCGATCAGCTGACTTTTGAAATTGTTATCAACATTCTCCATTTTCTGAAGATCAATGTGCTGATTGAATATTTTTTTGATCACAAACTTTTTAGTGACTGCATAACCACTATCCAGATAAATGGCTCCAATAAAAGCTTCCAGTAAGTCGCCATACAGATGACTGGACTCGCTCACTGAGTTGGCATTTGAGATCACATACCTGTTCAGTTTCATTTTAAAGGTGAGCTGCGTTAAAAAACTACGGTTCACAACGCGGGACCTGAGTTGGGTGAGGAAACCTTCATCTCTGAATGGGAAGCGGTTGTACAAATATTCCGCGACGATGGTGCCAAGAATAGCGTCTCCCAGATATTCGAGCCTTTCATTGTTGACGACATTTCCCATTTTATCGACATAGGAAGCAGATTTGTGGATAAATGCTATGTCGAAAAGTTTAAACTTTTGCGGACTGTGGCCTGTCAATTCTTTGATATACGAATAAAACTCTTTCCTTGGGGAAGAAAAGAGTTTTATATGGTATATCAGATTTCTGAACACGTATTTATACTAATTTTTTGAAGATAACGGTACCGTTGTGACCGCCAAAACCAAAAGTATTACTCAATGCGTAATTGATATTTCGAGGTTTTGCTTTGTTGAAAGTAAAATCAATTTTTGGATCAAGTTCCGGATCAAGATTAAATTGGTTTATAGTTGGTGGAACGATACTATATTTCATGGCAAGGATGCATGCAATGGCTTCCACAGCCCCTGCTGCGCCAAGCAAGTGTCCGGTCATTGACTTTGTTGCACTGATACTCACTTTGTAAATGTGATCTCCAAATACTTTTTTAATTGCCTTTGGTTCTGCAATGTCACCCAAACCCGTTGAAGTACCATGAACATTGATATAGTCGATATCTTCAGGTTGAATTCCGGCGTCATTCAATGCTCTTTTCATAACCAATGACGCGCCGCCACCTTCCGGATCAGGAGCAGTCATGTGGTAAGCGTCAGTTGACATACCTCCGCCAACAAGTTCAGCCCAGATGGTTGCCCCGCGCGCAATGGCATGTTCGTACTCCTCGAGAATTAATGCTCCGGCTCCTTCACCCATAACAAAACCATCCCTGTCTTTGTCGAATGGACGTGAGGCGGTTTTTGGATCATCGTTGCGGGTCGATAAGGCATGCATGGCATTGAAACCGCCAACGCCTGCCTGTGTTATGGCGGCTTCTGAACCACCTGCAATGAAAATATTTGCTTTGCCTAAACGGATGTAGGTCGCAGCATCTATCATAGCATGGGTGGCGGATGCGCACGCGGTGACCGTGGTAATGGTTGGACCCCTGAAGCCATACTGCATGGCAATGTTTCCACTGGCCATGTTGGCAATCATTTTCGGGATGAAAAAGGGCGAGAATCTTGGATTATCCGGGTTGATATTGAATTCGGTAACAGATTGAAAGAATGTATCCAATCCGCCGATACCAGCCCCCCAGATAACTCCAACCTCATCTTTGTCGATTTTGGACAGGTCCAATCCGGAGTTTTCAATGGCTTGAGATGCAGCGATATAAGCATACTGCGCA
>JANYJT010000274.1 GCA_025358395.1 Bacteroidia bacterium | reverse complement strand
CAAACCAATCGGCGGCAGATGCGAGTTGTTCGGCGGATTTAGCCAATTGTTCGTTCTTCCTGTTTGCGCGTTTCATGAACGACTGTGAAGTCATGGAACCGGCGCTGTGCTCGGTAAGCAGCAAGTCACCGGAGTAGGTGGGAAGCTTCTCACGAAGTTCGGGCGTAATGTCTTTAAAAATCTGATCTGACGAAGTCAAGATGACTTTAAAATTACTGTCAGTATGTTTTACGCTGTTCACTGCATTGATGACATCTCTTTCACGTGGGGCGCCACCGACATCACCTGTTCCGTAGTATCTGAAATCGAATGAGACACCATATCTGTTGATATTATTCTGCATACGGGCTGTCCATTCTTTGTTCTTGTCGAGTCTTTCCTCTACTCCGCCTGAATAGCTTGTAGCATTTAAAGCGGAAAGCAATCCTTTTCCGTCGGGACCTTCCCAAACACCAACATTAAATGGCACGCCATTAGTGGAGCGCCATGTCAGCTTTTGAGTTGAAAAGCCGAGCAAACCGGCGTGGCTCCAAACAGAGGGGAGTGTGGAGACGAATCCAAAGCAGTCGGGAAGCATGTAATCGTAACTTACTTTATTGAATTCCCGGCTGAAATACAGGTTGCCATAAAGAACCTGACGTAAAACGGATTCGGAGGATGAGATGTTCGCTTCGCCTTCATCCACGGATGAACCGGAAATAAACCATCTTCCCTGTTTGATATAATCCTTTACTTTTTTGTAAGATTCAGGATAATACTCTTTCATCATGTTGTACCGGCGTGAACCGGTGAAGTTGAATACATAGTCGGGATACTTTTCGAGTAGCTTGAAGTTGTCCTCCATCGTATTCCTGATGTACTCGTTAATTGTGGTCGGGTATTCCCAGTTCCACTCCGTGTCGAGGTGCGCATACCCGATGGTGTATAATACTTTATCCTTAGAGATATCGTATTTTTCCCTTTTGTCGAGCTGCTGAGCAAACAATATTGCCGGGAAAAGGATTCCCATCGCAATGAGAAGAAATAAGCGGTGCTTCATTTTTAGTTTATTAATTATTGATGATTTCCCAAAGAAGTATCAGTAGTAAAATTTAATTACAATTATTATTAGCAAAGTACAGTTTACCGGGATTTTAAATGGGACATCTACACTTTTTACGCTTTATTCCCGGTGAGTTAAAAAAGAGAGACTGACTAATTTTACTTGTCAGTCTCTCGTGGAACTATGCTAAATCTGAATTATCACCAGTTTGGACTTTGTATTAAAGACGGAACGTTGGTTAATTCACTTTGAATTAATGGCCAGAAATAGTTTTTGGAAGTGAAGACACGATCTTCCAGTTTAAAGCGTTGTAATTTGTAGTTAACTCCACTAACGACATACTTACCTGCAGGATCAGCAACCGGCATAAGTCCATGTGCAATGCGCTGGGTTCTTGCATATGGCCATACATTGTCAGGAGTGGAAGAAGCTTTAGTTGCTGCTTCCTGAGCAAGTTCAACATCCGAATCCGGTTCCAGATTCCAACGTGCATAGAAGTAGCGTTTGTTTTCATAGAAAAGCTCAACGCGACGCTCTCTCTGGATATATTTATGCAGTTCGGCTTCGTTTAGTCCAGGAGGAACCGGAGCCATAAATGAACGGGCACGCAGGGTATTCAGTACATTGTAAACTTCTGCGGAAGGTCCGTAATATTTATTCATCGCTTCGGCGTAGATCAGCTGAATTTCAGGAAGGCGGATCATTGGGAAATGCAATGGCCAGCTACCGCTTCGTTTCCAATCTTCGTGGAAGAATTTACGTAAATAGTATCCGGTTAAAGTTGCATTTTGAGCGCCGATTTTATCTGTTCCTGTAGCTGTATTGACGATCTTATTTTGGTAGGTACAACCGTGGTACATGATATCAGAATAGAAGCGTGGATCGCGGTTATTGAAGGGTTGGGTTTCATCAAAACCCTTGGCTTTAGCCTGCGGATCATAAGTTGCATAACCGTATCCGTCATTACCAACAAATTCATATTCATCAACCTGCTCCTGGAGGGGCTGCAAGCGGGCGGCACCACCGTAGGATGGAGGAATATGGTCACCTTGCCATGATTCTGCCTTACAATTCGGCATAACAAGAATCCACTCATTCTGAATCGCTGCTGCGTCAATATAAATCTGTTTGATCCGGGCATAAACCATGTTGTTGCTTTCAGCCTGGTAGGTATTGCTTTTGCCGGTATAGAGGAAGTAGCGAGGCGATCCTGTGTTTTGAAGATCCGTAACTGCTTTGGCGGCATCGGCAGCCAATTTCCATTTTTCCTTGTCGTATGATGTATAAGTTGATTTTCCAACGCGGGTATCATTTCCGGGGAATTTACCGCCGTTGTAAATGGGACTTGCATTCATATAGAGAATAATTGCTTTTAAAGCAAGAGCGGAGCCTTTGTCTGCACGACCATATTCGATGTCGAGGTGACGAACCGGAAGGTTGTCAGCGGCATACTGAAGGTCAACCAGAATTTTCTTTACAAATTCAGGCCATGCCTGGCGTTCGAATTTTATGTTACCGGCAAGGTCTGCTACATAGTCCATATAGACGATATCGCCATACCAGCGTGAGCAAAGGAAGTGAAGGTAAGCGCGGATAAAGCGGGCTTCTGCAATGCGGTTCTTCAAATCACCGGGTTGAAGCGGGTTGTCGGGAGATTTGTATTTTTCGACACCTGCAAGAAATACGTTGCATTTGCGAATTGAGTTGTAATAATCTCCCCAGTAGATAGAGATGTTTTTGCCCCCTGTGGTACCGGCCATTCCGATGGAGGGTCCGAAAGATCCAAAATTAAACTGGTCGGGAATGGCTGTTTCTACTTTGGTTCCCTTGCATTCGTCGGTAATTCCGGACATGGAAAAATCCTGAAGTGTCACAATTCCTTTGTCACGATCACGCATGTCCCGATACAATTTATTAGCCATACCGTTCACCTTATCCCATGAGGCGAAGGCAATTTCTTCTGTAATCGAACTGTCAGGAACCCTGTCAAGCACCTTTGAGCACGACATGAAGAATGATAATGCAATACCAAAAAGCACTGCTTTAGAAAGATATCTTTTGTTTTTCATGATTCAATCAATTAAAATATTACTTCAACTCCAAAGCTTATAACACGTTGAATAGGATACCAGTCGCCTCCTGTATTTGTCTCAGGGTCAACATCGTATTTCTTTAATTTATCCCAGGTTAACAAGTTCAAGCCTTGAAGATAGAAACGGGTCTTCGTAAAACCAACCTTCTTCAAAATATTTGAAGGGACAGAATAACCTACTTCAACAGTTTTCAGTCGGACGTATGCTGCATCTGCCAAAAAGAGTGAGCTTTGCGTATTCTTGTTATTTGGATATGGACCGTAGTGCAGTACAGGATAAGTTGCAGTTGCAGCTGTAGCAGGTGTCCAACGATCTAAATGCAAAGGTTTTACCCTGCCGATGATGTCCTGACCGTAGGTTGGGAAATCCCAGGAAGCAGCGTCAGTCAACTCAATGCTTGTTTGGGCAGCACCTTGAAACAGGAAGCTGGCGTCAAATCCTTTGTAAGAAACTCCAACAGGCAAACCAAACTGGATTCCCGGATTACGTGGATTACCCATTGCAATGCGGTCTTCCTGGTCTGTAATTTTACCATCACCATTTTGATCTTTGTAGACAACATCACCAGGGATCAATTTACCCCATGGTTGATATACAGCGGTATTTAATTGGTCGGCTTCTGCCTGGTCTTTTACGAAATGGTCGAACTGATATAGGAACTGTTCGCCAATACGTTGGCCGGTGCGATAAGCAGTTTCAACCTTCTTTCCGTCCGGAGCAATATGGTCAACCTCGTTCCAGAATTTAATTTTGTTACGAGCGAAAGAGATGTTGGATTTGATATAATAAGAGAAGTATTTTCCAATTCGGTCGTTCCAACCAAGCTCCAGGTCAAAACCTTTGTTATCAACGATTCCCATATTAATCTGAGGAGCGGCCATACCAACAACGGCAGAGACATTCTTGGAATAGTTTTGGCCAGGGATAAGCAAGATATCACTACGGCGCTCATAGAACGCATCAGCGGAAAGATTTAACCTGCTTTTGAACATTTTTAAATCGATACCGAAGTTCGTTTTCTTTGATTTTTCCCATGTTAACAGCGGGTTAGCCAAAGCTCCTTCATAAACATTAGCAGGAACTCCGGATCCGAGATCCATACCCAGGTTGTAAGTGTCGGAGTTAACATTGAAGAACTGCATGTAACCAAATCTGGCGCCGGGTAACTGGTCATTACCGACAATACCAAACGAACCTCTTATCTTAAGGTAATTGATGAGCTTGTTCCTTTTCAGAAAATCTTCGTTACTAAGAACCCATCCGATCGCTGTTGCAGGGAACAATCCATATTTGTGACCCTTTGCAAAGTTTTCGGAACCGTTATAGGCGGCATTTAATTCGAAAAGATATTTTTCGTCATAATTGTAGGTAGTACGGAAGGATGTTCCCTGAGTTGCGTAGGCTATATCGTTGTTATAAATGCGAACCGACTGTCGTGATAACAAGAGCGCTGAAACATTGTGTTTTCCAAATGATCTGGAATAATTTAAAGTAGCCTGAATATCATTTTTGCGTTGAGGAGCCGAATTGCTGATCGAATTATTCATGGTGTTGTTATCCACGCGGCGAGGAGAAACATATGCACCTGCATAGTTGCCACCATTCATCAGCACGTCAACACCATCTTTAGGGTAGAAAGTGGCATAACCGCCGTATTCCCTGTAACCTTCAGTTTCGTGTGGAATCTGTCTGTCAACAGTATTTCCAGCTTGAATATCATATGAAAATTGTGTTTCAAAAACCAATCCCTTTGTAATGAAATCAAGTTTGTGACCCATGGCAAAACTTCCATCCATGAAGGTCTTATATTCATTGATAAATCCTGAATAAGCAAGTTCTCCAAGGATGTTGTAGCGATATAAAGCAGTTCCGAAAAGAAGTCCTTCAGGGTGTCTTGAATTATAAAGGGCATTCGCCGGATTGTCATTTTTTTCGTTGATAACCGGATAAATGGAAGGCTGAGTATTGGCAATCGTAATAAGTCTTGCAGCAGTGGTACCAGGTGCAATCCTATTCTGAATACGTCCGCCCAGATTCAGTTTAACATAGAAGTCATTAGTGATGTTTATGTCAATATTCGATCTGAAGTTGTACCTGTTAAAGACGGCATTGGTATTTTTTGAACCATCATTGGTATGGGTATAGTTCCCGTTTTGGTTCATGTACCCAACCAGAACGAAGTATCTAACATTTTTCGTACCCCCCTGAATATTTAAACTGTAGTCTTGTTGCATACTTGGCTTGAAGGCATAATCGAACAAATTCACGTTGTAACCTAATCCGTCTGAGTTATCACCTTTCGCAATCCTGTAATTATCAATTTGGGCTTTGGTAAAAAGAGCCTTCGTGGTAAGTGGATTATCGTTTAAGTTAGCCTCGTTGTAAAGCTGGGCATAATCAGCAGATCCAAGATATTCCGGGAACTTCACAGGAGAAGATATACCTGTTGATACCTTGAATGTTACATTTGCTTTATCCATTTGTTTACCCCTTCTGGTTGTAACCAGAATAACACCGTTTGCACCACGAACACCATAAACGGCGGTTGCAGATGCATCTTTCAAAATAGTAAAGGATTCAACCTCTTCAGGGTTCAGGTATTGGAAATCACGCTCGATTCCGTCCACCAGAACGATTGGATTCTGATTTCCCAGAGTTGACATACCACGTACGAAAACGGTACTCTGGTCTACGCCCGGCTCACCACCTGAAAACTGATTTACAATAAGTCCAGGTAACCTTCCGGCCAAAGCATTCGAAATATTTGTCGTCGGACTTTGTCTCAAATCCCTGGTGCTGATCGCAGTGATAGCTCCAACAACAGTTACTTTCTTTTGTGTGCCGTAACCTACTACGACAACATCTTCCAGTCCCACGGTCTCGTCAACCATGGCTACGATAAATGTGGTTTTGCCTGCGACAGGAAATTCCTGTGTTTTCATCCCCACGAATGAAAACTGGATAATGGCATTCTCGGGTACATTGGTTAAGGAAAAGCTACCATTGTTTGCCGTAATGACGCCATTCGTAGTCCCTTTAATAACGACTGAAGCACCAGGCAAGGTCTGACCTTTCTCGTCAGTTACTTTACCGGTGACTGTCTTTTTCTTGGGTTGCTGTGAAGAAGGAGAGTTCGAAAGCACCTTGTCTGCATCCGTATCTTTGGCTTTTTTAAGGATTACAGCCTTGTGCGCTATCTCATATTCCAGACTTGTCCCCTTCAGACAGGAGTCAAGAACTTTTTCGAGACTGGCTTTTTCGACTTCCACATCTTTAACAATGATCCCATTAACATCGTCCGGACTAAAGAAAAATGTGAATTCCGTCTGTTTTTGGATCTCTTTAATTACTTCGCTTAAAGCTACTTCTTTAACAGACAGCTTGATGTTCGCCGTCTGCGAATAAATGTTGGCGGAGACTTGCATGCACCCGACCAGGAGAATAATTGTCGCTAATTTCATCACTCGAATGATTTTAAATATGCTCTTCCGATAAGGATTTGCATTTAAACGCTTTTTCTTCATAATTTTACATCTAAGATTAGTAATTAATATTTCTGTACCACCAGAAATGTTTTAGCAGGAGATGTTAACGGCATCTCCTGTATTTTTTTAATCAAATTTTCGAAAATAAAACTTCATTTCCCTTAACTGTTATCTCAACTTTTCCTGTTTTGTAAATGATATCTAATATTGGATCAATATGTTCATATTTATTCAATCCGCCTTCAAACCGAATCGCCTTTAATCCTTCATCTTCGTATTTGTAAGTAAAGTCATACCATCTGGATAATGTTTTCATGATTTCATCCAGAGTCTGATTGGTAAATGTATATTTCCCTTGTGTCCACTGAACTACTTGGTTGGCGTCAACCTCTTGAATGGCTATTGTTTCTGAAGAAGGATTGTACACCGCCTGCTGGTTTGGTGTCAGATAATTGATTTCAGAAAGTTGATTGCCCGAATTGAGTTTTACTTCACCCTCCACAAGGGTTGTGTATGACTGCTGCTCGTCCGGATACGACTTAATATTGAAGGATGTACCCAGAACCTCTACTTTCATCCCTTTTGTTGATACAATAAATGGCTTAGACGAATCTTTAGTCACCTCAAACAAAGCTTCACCCTCGAGGGTGACCTCACGCATATTGCCCGTGAATTTTATAGGGAATACCAGTTTGCTCATGGAGTTCAGGAATATGCGCGTACCATCCGACAGAACCAATCGGTATTCCCCTCCTTTGGGGATGATTAAGGTATTGAGCTTTATCTCTTTTGACACCGTCGGTGTGTTAACCGGGTAACTCAATTCGGCGCTTTTATTTTGTATGATGGTGCCATCATTTTCAAGCAGCTTTTCGTCTTTACCGCTATGAAGGTTTATATTCGAACCATTAGCCATTATCAAGACGGCATTAGGAGTACCGGGAACGATAGTCGATTCTGAGAATTGTTTTACGGATCGAATATCTATGTACCAATAGGCAGTCGCCACTATGAAAATCGGTAACATGATAGCAGCTGCATAGGTACAGATGCGGCGTAGCGAACTTTTGCCGGAATTGATATCCAAATGAGCGGAAACTTCGTTCCACGCTTTTCTGACGTTTACACTGTCATATAGCTCATTCCGTCTGGAAAAATTTGTACTGTCGATTATTTTTCGATAAAGCAATTCATTCTTTGGCGAACTTTTCAACCAAGAATCCAAGGATTCTTTTTCCTTCGGATTCAACTGGCCACTCATCTCACGTGCGATCAGTGACGATATGTCGATTGATGAATTAATTTTTTCCATAATTATCAGAAAGAATGGTTTTGATAAAAGAGGGCTATCGCTTCTTTGAAATGCGTAATGCTTTTCAGGCAGGTAGTTCTTTTAGATTTAAAACAAATGAGATCTTGAAACGGGTGAATGGACTCCAATTTTTTTTAGAGAAAAAAAATAGACTTTTAGAAATGGCCGGCAGGAATTCCTGTGGCGAGATTTATTTTAGGAAACGAGCATGTAAATCATTTACATCCAAGAAGATGATAATTCCAACACGCGAGTTCCAAACGGCCATAGAAAAACAAATAATTATCGTATGAAATGGCCGATCAACAACATGGCATAAGCATAGTCTTTCAGGTTGATCCGCAGTTCTTTGTAAGCATTTTTTTTCAGAGTCTTTACGGTATTCAGGGAGATGTTCAAAAAATCAGCAATCTCTTGATTTTTAGTTCCTTCCATGCTAAGCAAAACGATTTTCCGGCTTTGAGCCGCCAATTTATTGACAGCCTGATGAATAAAGCTGTAAGTCTCCTCTTCAACAATTAAATCGTAAAAGTAATCATCCGTGAAAACGGTCTCATTTAATATTTGGTCCCGGATCGACCGTTGCTTAATTGCATTTAAACATTTATTTCTGGCAACAGTATAGATAAACCCCTTGACGGCATGGAGGTCGGTAAATTGATCCTTTATCTTCCAAAATTCGATGAATACTTCCTGAGCCTGATCCTCCGCAAGATCAGGATCTTGCAGGTATTTTTTGGCAAAAACGTATATAGAAGGATAAAAGCCTTCAAAAAAATTTTTGAAGGCTTTTTTATCATCTTTGAAATTATATACCATGAGAGTATGATCTCTTTCCATTAGTCCTTGCAATGGATCAAATATAGAAATTTCTTTTGCTAATCTTCCTTATTTTGAAATTCCAAAACGATAAATTCTATGAGTCTGATACACCTCTCCTGGTTTCAAAATGATGGAGGGGGAAAGTGTGTTGTTTGGTATTTCAGGACACAACATGCGGTTGCGGCAGTTGAGGAAAGGAGAAAATGAGAGAAGACACATTTCTTCGTCATCTTACATTTCGCTATTCCTTATTATCGGATTTTCCCATATAAATATATCTTTGTAATAACCTACTCATGGATAAATGGCGCTTGAGCATAAAGATCAGGAGAGAATATTTATTGAACAACTGAAAGCGGGATCAAAAGTGGCTTTCAAGTCTCTGTTTGATGCCTATGCACCTAAAGTTCACGCTTTTGCCTTTTCGTACCTTAAAAATGATCAAGACGCGGAAGAACTACTCCAGGATCTGTTTTTAAAATGTTGGGAGATAAGAGCTACGCTGGATAGTTCCAAAAGCATCAAATCCCTGCTTTTTAAGATTTGCATTAATTTGATCTATGATCTGATCCGTCGAAGAAATATTGAACAGGCTTATCTGGAATTTTTAACTAAAAATGACCCGTCAGACGGCAGTTCGACGTGGCATGAGCTAATTTACAACGAGATGGTGGCGAACCTGAATCAGCTGGTTGCCGCAATGCCTGAACAACGGCGACATATTTTTCGGCTCAGCAAGGAAGAGAGTTTATCGAACGACGAAATTGCCGGACAACTTGGTTTATCCAAACGAACTGTTGAAAATCAATTGTACCGGGCCGTTTCTTTTTTAAAGGAAAAGCTGGTTAATGGCTCCCTGCCAGGATTGCTATTCTTCTTTTTGAACTGCCAATGAAAATGAGCGGTGAGTAATTTGGGATGTCAGCATTCTTTCATTTTCACCGACCATTATCCGAATAATCGCAATGCTTTGAAATTAAATCAAGGATGTGAGTGAGTAAATTGAGATACCTATTCGTATTACTACCAAACAAACTTTAGAAATGTCTTCAGTCATTAAAAATATATTGCAAAAAGGAAGATCGGTTGACGCCAGCGACGATCAAAAACAAGCCTGTTTATTGTTATTCCACCAGCCAGAGATAGAATTTGAATTGAAAAGTCAGCTTTTGGAAGAATTGGAGCAATCATCTAATACAACTGAAAATAAGGAGTATTTTGACGCGCAGTTCGAAAAAATTTGGAGTAACAGGGAGGTCGAAATTTCTGGCGAACACAAAAAGATGAGATTCATTGTACAACTTTCACGTTGGGCCGCGATCCTGGTAGTTGGTTTGCTCCTTGGGGTCTATATTAATTCCGGTAAGAAAAATTCTTCACCTGTTTATTACACGTCTGTCGCGCCAAAGGGATCTATTTCGGAAATGCTTTTGCCCGATGGTTCCCATATTTTTCTGAATTCAGGATCCACCATAAAATATTCTGTCGATGGAAATAATGGGATGCGGGAGGTTTTTTTAACCGGTGAGGCCTGGTTTCAGGTAGCCAAGATGAAAAAAAAGCCATTTATTGTGCACACCAGCGATTATGACGTTAAGGTAACCGGAACAATCTTCAATGTCAAGGCTTACAAGGAGGATAAAGAGGTCACGACAACGCTTGAAGAGGGGGGAGTTCGGGTGAAATCATCTGCAGACCGTAGTTTATTTGAAGAGAAGATCCTGGTTCCGGGCGAGCAGTTGGTCTACGACAGAGAACAAAAAAATATCCAGGTAAACACGGTGAAGACAAAATTGTACACCTCCTGGAAGGAAAATAAGCTTGTTTTTGTCAACATGAGTTTGAAAGATCTTAAGTCGCTGCTTGAGCGAAAATATGGTGTTGAAATTAGGATTGCCGATCCGTCAATCCTGGAGTATCACTATGACGGGATTATCAAGAACGAAACCATTCTGGAAGTTCTCGATATCTTAAAGCACACTTTGCCAATTGATTATGAGATTGTTGGTCAGAATATAATTATTAAAAAGATTTAAAAGGAGGGAAATATGAGCTAATCTTTAAGAAAACAAAAAGCCGGAGATGCTGTAACATTCCCGGCCCCATGTAATTAATAATCCTGGTGCTGTAACACCAATTAAGTATTAATCTAACACGTACAAATTTATGAAAAAAAAACCAACTGCTTCCTTTCAGGGAAAATTGTGGGGGCATAAGCTAATTCTAAAAATGAAACTTACATTTTTGATTTTTTTGGGATGTTTGATGCAGGTTTCCGCTACTGTTTATTCCCAAACTACCAAATTTTCCTTGGATTTTAAGGATACCAGAGTAGTAGATGTTTTGAAAGAGATTCAGGACAAAAGCGATTATCGTTTTTTTTATCAACGCGAACAGGTTGATGTGAACAGAAAAGTTGATTTGAAAGTGAAGGATCAACGCATAGAATCGATCCTGGATGAAATTTTCAAGGATCAGGGAGTCACCTATCGGGTGTCGGACGACAAGCTAATTGTAATAGCACCGAAATCCGAGAATTTTTCTGCGGTTTCCAGTCAGCAGGACAAGAAGGTCTCCGGAAAAGTAACAGATGCTTCGGGAGCCACATTACCTGGCGTTTCTGTTTTTGTAAAAGGTTCAACGATTGGAATTATCACGGATGCAGAAGGAAAATATTCGCTTTCAGGAGTACCTGCCAATGCAACGCTGGTTTTCTCATTTGTAGGCATGAAAATGCAGGAAGTGCCTGTCGGAAGCAAAACGAGTATCGAAGTCAAGCTTGTTGACGAGACAATTGGAATTGAGGAAGTCGTAGCCGTGGGGTATGGCGTTCAAAAGAAGGTAAACCTGACTGGATCTGTCTCTTCCGTCAATATGAAAGAATTGAAAAACCGACCTATTTCGAACTCGAGTCAGGCATTGCAAGGGGTATCCGGCTTGTACGTAAATCAGGCCGGCGGGCAACCGGGAAAAGACGGTGCGACAATCCGCGTACGCGGACAGGGAACCCTGAATGTAAATGATCCGCTGGTTTTGGTCGATGGAATTGAATTTCCGCTTACCGCGGTCAATCCCAATGATATCGAGAGTATCTCTGTATTAAAAGACGCCGCGTCTGCCTCAATTTATGGAAACAGGGCTGCCAACGGCGTAATTTTGGTCACCACCAAGCAAGGAGTCCAGGGTACCTCCAAAATTGAGTACAATAACTACTTCGGAATTCAGACTGCAACCTACCTTCCGAATCTGGTAAAAGATCCGGTCGAATACATGAAATTGAGAAATAAGGCTCAAGCCAATGCAGGGCGCCTCATTCTTGATTATTCTGATGCAACAATAGCCGAATATGAGGCGGGGAGATCAACAAACCCCTATGTCTACCCTTCAAACGATTGGTTAGATATAATGTTTAATGATGCTGTTGTTCAGGAACATAATCTTCGGTTTTCAGGAAGCAAAGATAAAACCAGTTATGCCTTGTCTGTTGGATATCAAAATCAGGACGGTATTTTGATGGGAACAAACAGCAACCAGTTATCTGTTCGCTCAAACGTGAATTTTCAGTTGAAAGATTGGTTGAAAATTGGATCCGATTTTTCCATGATGTACCGCTACGTGCATGAGCCGGCCACAACAGCTGCCAGCATGATGGAAATGGTGTTTAAAGCACAGGGATTTCATCCCACTTATCTGGAAGATGGCCGTTATGCAAATGTGTGGGTGAGAACGCCCGGACACAATCTGTACCGACACCCGCTCGTTTGGGCAAACGAGGGATTTCTGAATAACAAAACCTATACAACCCTGATGAGTGTCTATGCCGACGTAAAACTGCCTTTGGGGATTAATTATTATGCCAAGATCGGGGCAAATAAATATGATGGATTTCAGTCGCAGTTTGTGCCGGACATCTATATGTATCAAGTAAAAACGTTGGAAGCCTCACGGGTTGATTATTACACGGACAATAAAAACCGACATGTGACAAATCGGGACGATAACAATTTAAATCTTACATTATTTCATACCTTATCCTGGGAAAAGCAATTTGCAGATATTCATAACCTGAATGTATTGCTCTGAAATAGTTACGAAAGCTTTTCTGCCAGATATTTCAATGCAACAATCGAGGGATTCCTGGGAAACAACCTGTATGAACTTAGCGCCGGATCAACGAATCCAAGTGATGCCGGAACATCATCGGCCAACTATCTGATTGGAGGTTTTGGCCGGGTCAATTACGATTTCAAGCAGAAATATCTGGTGGAAGCGAATTTCCGTTATGACGGTTCCTCAAAATTTGCAAAAGGAAACCGGTGGGGATTCTTTCCATCATTCTCCGCAGGTTGGAGAGTCGATCGTGAAAACTTCATAAAGAATCAGAAATGGGTATCCACCCTTAAGCTCAGAGGTTCATATGGAAGTCTTGGGAATGAACGCATTGGCGACTTTAGATATGTAAATATGATGGACATCAAGAAGGAATATGTTTTTGGTGGTGCTGTTAATCCGGGGGTTGCCGTGACTGCTTACAATGATCCAAACATAACCTGGGAAACTACCACAATCTCAAATATTGGAGTCGACGCTTCCTTGTTCGACAGCAAATTGAATATCTCCCTTGAATTGTATGATAAAAAAACGAAAGATATTTTAAGACAAGTCAAGCTTCCTGCCCAGGTAGGGAATTTGGGTGGTCCGATTATGAATATCGGAATAGTGGATAATAAGGGCTATGAGTTGAATGTAGGGTACCGCAATAAGATTGGAGATCTGAATTTTAAGGTGAATGCCGGCATAAACTACAACGACAATAAAGTTGAAAAACTCAATGGTCAGGTTATTTACGACGGAAAATACATTACCAAAGAGGGTAGCCCGATCGATTCTTATTATTTGCTGGAAGCTATCGGGATTTTCCAGTCGGCCGCCGAGATCGCTGCCAGTCCGTATCAGAATATCACCACAAAGCCAGGCTATCTGAAGTACAAGGATCAAAACAACGATGACAAGATCAATCAGGACGACCGCGTTATCAGCGGGGGAGTAATTCCAAAATATACGTACGATTTCACTATCAACCTGACGTACAAAAATTGGGCGCTCACCGGATTCTTCCAGGGAGTTTCCGGAATAAAAACCTATCCTGAGGCGATTGTTGCGACACCTTTCTGGTTTGGAACGTCGGTTACCCGTAATTGGGTCGAAAATTCCTGGACACCAGAAAAGCCGGATGCAAAATTGCCCATTATGATAACCTATGAAGACGGGTTAAACGATGAATACATGTGGTCAAATTTTTGGTTGCAGGATGCATCTTACCTGAGACTTAAAAACCTTCAGTTTTCATATAACGTCCCCAATAAGGTGATTTCCAGGATTGGATTGCAAAATCTGCTCCTGTTTGTGAACGGACAAAATTTGATGACATTTTCTAAAATGAAGGACTTTGACCCTGAAAGACATGTCAAACAGGGTAACTATTATGAATATCCGTCGGTCAAGACCTATTCTGTTGGATTAAATGTCTCATTCTAAATTGATTCTATTATGAAAAATATAGTAATATTCCTTTTGTTTATTGGTCTGACGTCATGTGATTCAATGCTGAATGTGAATCCGACAGACAAATACAGTACTGAGACCTTTTGGGCTGCAGAAGAACAATACACCGCTGCACTTACAGGTTGCTACAATAGTCTCTATGACACGCAGGTTTATTTCAATGCTGAAACAGAAATGATAACTCCCAATGCGAAAGCCTACAATGAGGCGAATGGGACTGATGGTATCGCCAAAGGTTCGGCGCTTTCAACCACCTCTCTTTTTACCAGTTTTTGGAATAACGCCTACAAGGGAATAGGCAGGGCAAATACCTTCCTGGATCAAATCGATAAATCCCCGATTGCAGAAGCAAAGCGGAACAGGATGAAGGGGGAGGCTCTGTTTCTTCGGGCATTGTACTACTCTTACCTGGTTAACCATTTCGGAGGATGCCCCGTGATCGTCCACACTCCTGACAATAAAACTCAGGGTCAATTGCCCAGAAATACAAAAGACGAGGTGATAAAGCAAATTATTGATGACCTCGATCTTTCTTCAACGTTGTTGGTTGCCACATATAGTTCATCAACAGACAAAGGGCGCGTGACCAAAGGTGCAGCGTTGGCATTGAAAGCGAGAATGCTTTTGTATGCTGAACGGTGGACGGAGGCGGCCCAGGCGGCTAAGTCGGTCATTGATCTGGGAGTGTACGATTTATTTCCGGATTACAGGGGAATGTATTTGCTGGCAAATGAAAACAACAAAGAGGTGATATTTGATATCCAATATACGGTTCCGTACTTCAAGACCGATCTGGATAATACGATTGTACTCCTTAATCGGCCCGCACCGCTGCTTGATTTGGTCAATTCCTATCCAATGATAGACGGAAAACCGATCCTTGAGTCGCCGCTTTACAACGCAGCCAGGCCTTATGAAAACAGGGATCCGCGTTTGCTCCAAACAGTTGTGTGCATTGGGTACCCCTACAATGGGAAGGTTACGACGGCGTCAAATGTTGTCACGACCGGCTTCGGTTGCAAAAAGATGACGAGCTATTCAGACAACGTTACTACTTCCGTTACGTCGGGAAATTCCGAGCTTAATTTAATCGTCATTAGGTACGCGGAAGTCTTACTTACTTACGCAGAAGCGCTAAATGAGGCAAACGCTGCTCCGGGTACAGAGATTTATTCGGCATTGAATAAGATCAGAAAGAGAGCAACCGTGAATATGCCCGATATCACCCCTGGACTCACAAAAGAGAAGATGCGTGATGCAATCCGGTTGGAACGTCGCATAGAGTTGGCGATGGAAGGACTCTATTACATGGATATTAATCGATGGAAGACCGCTGAGGTGGTCAACAATGGTCCAATATACAATTACCAGGGAATTAAAATTGAAACCCGCTCTTTCAACAAAAACCGGGATTATTTGTGGGCAATACCAGATGCCGAGATTCAGGAAAACAAAAACCTGACACAAAATCCGGGGTGGTAATTTTCTGATTAACTTTCATGGCTAAGTCGAATTTCTCTTTAAAACGGAGTCTTCGACTTAGCTTAAATTTTATAAATTCACTAAACAGAAAGCCTTTGGGAGCAGATGCCTGCTAAAGGACTATCGAGAACAGAAGGCTTCCTGTCCAGTACCAATAATAAACACTTGAAATCCCATGAATAAGTCCCTTATCCCGTTGAGCTTAGCAATTTCGGCCGGTCTTCAGCTAACTGCCATACCAGTTACGCCGACGGAGAAACCGAATGTTCTTTTAATCCTGACTGATGATCAGGGAAGTATTGATCTCAACTGTTATGGCGCTACCGATTTGAAGACTCCTAATTTGGATAAATTGGCACAAAATGGTGTCAGGTTTACCCAATTTTATGTCGGTTCATCTGTGTGTTCGCCTTCGCGTGCCTGCATTCTGACCGGAAAAACGCCCCAGGGAGCAGGACTTCCCTCAAATGCACCTTCAGCAAAAGGTAAGGCCGGAATGCCGACCGACCAGGTAACGATAGCTGAGGTTCTAAAAAAGGCTGGTTACAGGACGGGGCATGTCGGGAAGTGGCATTTAGGCTATACACCCGAAACGATGCCTTTGGGACAGGGGTTTGATTATTCATTTGGTCATATGGGCGGCTGTATTGATAATTACTCCCACTTTTTCTATTGGGATGGTCCAAACCGCCACGATCTGTGGGAAAACGGACAGGAGGTCTTTTACGATGGGAAGTATTTTCCTGACTTGCTGGTGGATAAAGCCTGTACGTTTATCGAAAAGAATCAAAAAAATCCTTTTTTCCTTTATCTGGCGTTCAATACACCGCACTATCCGCTGCAGCCGGTTGAAAAGTGGCGCAATTATTACAAGGATTTACAATCTCCCAGAAGGGAATATGCTGGATTTGTCTCCTCAGCGGATGAACGGATCGGCAAAGTTTTGGATTTGCTTGGAAAGTTGAACATTGAAAAGAATACGATGGTAATATTTCTATCTGATCAGGGGCATTCGTATGAAGATCGCACCGGTGGCGGAGGCGGAAGTGCCGGAGTTTACAGAGGTGGCAAGTTTTCACTTTTTGAAGGAGGTATCCGGGTGCCCGCAATTTTTAGCTGGAAAGGAACTATCCGGGCAGGTGAAGTCAACAACGAGCTTTGCATGAGTATGGACTTACTACCCACCATTGCCGATTTTTGCGGTATCAAAGAGATTCCGAAGGAAGTGGAGGGAGTCAGTATTAAACCAGTCATAATGGAGCACAAAACCTCGAGCCATGCAGTTTCCTGTTGGCAATTAGGGAAACAGTGGGCAGTCAGGCAGGGCGACTGGAAATTGATTGGCAATCCGGTAGATCCGTCACCTTCTATGAGCACGCTTAGTTTCCCCAAAGACCGGTTGTTTTTATCCAACCTGAAAACCGATGTCACTGAATCAAAAAATTTGATTAGTGAATATCCTGAAAAGGCCGACGAACTACTAAAATTGTACAAGAAATGGGCCTATTCAGTCGCTGATAATCTGCCTTAATTTTTCTAAATTTGGCATTCCAAACTTCCAAATTTCTAAAAAAACTGAAATTATACCGATGCATAACGCTAAATTCTTGTCGGCGCTTGGACTCATCTCAGTTGGGTCGGCGCCTGTGGTCGATGCTCAGACGAACAAAAGCAAACAGCCCAACATTATTTAGATTATGTCCGATGACCATGGTTATCAGGCTGTCAGTGCCTACGGTTACGGGTTGAACAGTACGCCAAATATCGATCGGCTGGCAAAGGAAGGTGCAATATTTACCAGGGCTTGTGTCGCTAATTCGCTTTGTGCGCCCAGTCGGGCCACAATGCTGACGGGTAAGCACAGCTTCCTTAATGGTAAGACAGACAACCGCGGTGGTTTCAACTGGGATCAGGATAATTTTCCAAAACAGCTTCAGAAGGCCGGTTATCAAACGGCAATGATCGGAAAATCCACCTCGATGGACTTCCTCAGGGTTTCGATTATTCGAACAATGAGACCGAGTGGGTGTTAGTGCCCGGATTTAGGCGACCTGCTGACAGAGTTGGATGAAAGTTCTGAAGATGATGAGATTTATTTTAATTAAGAAAATTTAATGTACAAATCCTTTGTTTAAATTATAACACAATAACTTTGCTTTTGTATTTCCTTGTTGAAGCCTACATACGAAAATCTGTGTGCAAATTGTGTGCAAATAGCTATAAAAAAAGAGTTACAAAATGTGTTGTAACTCTTTGATTTTCAGTCTGTCACCCCGAAGAGACTCGAACCCCCAACCTTCTGATCCGTAGTCCGTAATTTACATTCCATTGATTTTCATTGTGTTGTATTCCTTTTCATTAGGTTTTGAGGTTTTGGATTGTTTGTCACTTTTTATCCTTGATTTACCCAAAACTTGGCGTGAAACTTGGCGTGATGTAACTCTGTTGTCGAGATCACCTCCTTCTTTGAAGAGAAAAAACATAAAAAAATTGTGAAACTATTTGAAAACCGGACTATTATCTCTAATATTGCACTATTATCAATACGATGATAATAGTGCAATATATTTTGAAAATATACTCACAATGAATAATATAATATCCATAATTGGTGTATTGGCGGAATTAGTCCCGATAGAACGAGGCAAGCTAAAAGGCCTCAATGCTGATCTCCTTTTGCGATTTTTTTATTATACTGCGAATTTCAAAGGCCTCGAACTATGTGTCGTTCGGGCTAAGAATAGGAATGAATCCATCACTCCCTTGCAGCACAAAAGAATTATCCAACAGATAGAAGCAGTTGTTGGTATGCCTGTTGCTGTTTTATTGGATTCATTAGCCTACTACGAACGGGAGCGTTTGATAGATCATGGAGTATATTTTATCGTTTCGGATAAGTACGCCTTTCTACCATCATTGATCGTAAATACCCGCGCAAGGAAAGTGAAAAAAACAACCAAATTGATTCCTGCCGCACAATATATTTTATTGTATTATCTCTTATCAGAAAATAAAGAGTTTACAATCAAAGAATTGGAGCGAACAACACGATACAATTATGTGGCATTGGCACGGGCAGTTTCAAACCTCGAAGATTGTAAATTGTGTTTTTCGAAAACCGATCTTACCCGGACGAAATTCATACGATTCGAGGGCTCCAGAAGGGAATTGTGGGAAAAATCACAAAAATATTTGACATCGCCTGTAAAAAAAATCGTTTATTGTGATTTTATGCCCCAGGGAGAATTCTGCGTTAGCGGGATAAACGCATTATCACATTACTCACACCTGAATCCCGAACAATATGGTACTTGGGCCATTTGGGAAAGATGCTTTGGAAAAGAGGGTGGTCAATATAACGAAATAGAAGGGGCATATAAAATCGAAGTATGGAATTATCCTACTTCTATGCCTTTTCATCCTGACAACAAAATAGTTGATAAACTCTCTTTGTATTTGTCGATGAAAGATGAGCCGGACTCCCGGATTGAAAAAGAGTTGGAAATTATGATAGAAGAAATGAAATGGTAAAAGGATTAAAGAAATTTAAAGAACACTTCGCCGGGTTTGAAGATCATTACGTGATTATTGGGGGAACAGCCTGTGATATTGCTTTGCGTGACACCGGGATGCGTCCCCGGGTAACTGACGATATAGACATGATTCTGATAATAGAAAAGATGACCCCTGACTTTGGACAACGCTTTTGGGATTTTATTGAAGCTGGTAAATACCAAACCCGTCAACGGAAACGGGGAGAAAAAGAGCCGGTAACAGAACTGTTCCGGTTTATTGATCCCCTGGAAGGTTTTCCGGTACAATTAGAATTATTATCAAGGTATCCTGATGTATTGACTGAGCCACAAGGTTTTTATCTAGCCCCAATACCTATTGGAGACGAGGTTCCTAGTCTTTCGGCCATCTTGCTGGATGAAGAGTATTACCATCACACCATTGAAAACAGTATTGTTAATGATGGTATTAGGTTAGCTAATCCATTATCCCTTCTTTGTTTGAAAGCTATAGCGTTTTTAAACCTGACAGAAGAAAAGAAAACCAATCCATCGGTTCGTAGCGGAGATATTAAAAAGCGTCGGGACGATGTATTCAAGTTATTAGCCATGCGCATTGATCCGTTTACTCCGGTTGAATTATCCACAACGATGAAAGAGTGCCTGAGAAATTTTATTGATCTGATAGAAAAATCTCTGCCCAATCAGTCTTTAGAGGACAGCTTACAGAGGACGGACGCTGATATCCGGGGTTTTATCGATGTTATGAAAGAAATATTCGCAATAGATTAGAAATGAGGATTCAATACGCATCGGACTTACATTTGGAATTTTCAGCTAATTCCAGTTATCTGAAACAGAATCCACTGAACCCAGTAGGTGATATACTTATCCTTGCGGGCGATATTGGTTATTTGAACGATGACAATTACAGCAAACATCCTTTTTGGAATTGGGCCTCAGATAATTATCCGCAAGTAATTGTAGGAGTAGGAAATCATGAACTATACAAGAATTACGATTTAGCCAAGATACCTCATGGTTTGGTTTGTGCCATTAGAGAAAATGTAAAATGTTATTATAATGCCGTCGTTCAGATCGAGAATGTTGATCTTATTGTTTCTACTTTATGGGCAAAAATCCCGCTGGAGGAAGCATATTTAACCGAACAGGGAGTGAGTGATTTTCGCCGGATTTTGTATAACGAAGAAACATTGACATGGGATAATTTCAATCGTGAACACGACAAATGTTTTCATTTCATTCAGGAAAAAGTATCTAAAAGTGTGGCAGAACATATCATTGTTGTCACCCATCATGTTCCTTCATTTCAACTAAGTTCGCCTGATTATGCAGGGAGTAAAATAAACGGAGCTTTTACGGTTGAATTGGAACAATACATCGAAAGTAGCCCGGTAGAATTTTGGATTTACGGGCATTCGCACCGAAATGTAAATAAGGTGATCGGGCGCACCAAATGTGTTAGTAATCAGCTTGGCTATGTATTTCATAATGAACACCACACATTTGATTCACAGAAGATAATAGAGGTGAAGTAAAAGGTACTTATTTCAATGCAATACCCGGCGTATCAAAAAAAAGACACCCACAAAAATTCTGTAAGTGTCTGATTGTCAGGTGACCCCGGAGAGACTCGAACCCCCAACCTTCTGATCCGTAGTCAGATGCTCTATCCATTAAGCTACGGGGCCATTGGCGATTAACGCGGTGCAAAGGAAAGAATTTTTTTGAAGATTTGCTAATGGATGGGATTTTTTTCTTTTCGAGAAGTGATTGAATTGATTGGCAGACTAGAGGACTAGGAGACCGGGAAGTGGTTTTCAATCTCAAGATATTCGTAATTTGAGGATTAGCATGATCCTTATTTGACCTGTTTTCTCCTTTTCTCCGTTTCCCCGTTTCATGTTTCAATTTTCGAAGTTCCCCTCTCCCAGCCCCATAGTCTTTTTTAAAAATGCATCCATGTCAAACTGAGCAGAAGCCAATGTTAAGATTTTGTGAATTGTGTACGTACACGGAGGTCGTTTTGACCTTCCAAGGGTCAAAAATTTCTAATATTGATTCGCCAAACAAAAGGGCGGGATCCGTGATTTTACATATTTCTGTCTAAATTATTTACATTCAGCATTGAAAATTTGTCGTTGAAAAATGACCGTGAAAAGTTATGTTTTATCGAAGAATAGCCAAGCATTCCGCATTATTAAAAGATGTTTTACTGTTCCACTTATTAACCATTTGAACTATGAGTAAATACCTCTATTTGTCCGTCACTCCGGAAGCTCTCATAGCTTCCATGTTGCCACCGATCGAATTCGGTGAATACATGGCCACCGGTACCAAGAAAAGCAACAAAGGCCAGATGATCTTTTTTGAGGTCGACCTCGAACAGGTCAAGGATCTGGTCGACAACGATTACATTGATAAAAACTGTGTCCGCCATGCAGATGGCTTGCCGAAACACTCTGTTTACCTTTCAGTATACAGAGTGCTGGAAACCATTCCGCTTAAAGCGCTGAAGAACCTCTATCTGACCACAGATAATGGAATAGTTCTGGAACTGACTCCCACACCCTATGACATCTCCAATGAGGAAAGAACCTCCCTTCATCTCTACCAGGAACTCTGTCCGGTATCGCCACAAGTTGTCAGCGAATTCTCTCCTGGCGGCTTTTTGAAAGCCCTTACCGACGGTTCCCGTCAGTTCAAACTTCCGAAGCTTTTTTTCGTGGAGATGAAGCTGGGTGAACTGTCCGATAATCCTGCAACCGGATCAGCCGAACACTTGCCATATAAGCACGTGCGCCACCTGAGAGATTGCCTGCTGGCACTTCAAGGTTATGAGAAAAAGATGAAAACTGTGGTCCGTTCGTACAATGGATCCTTGCTCTACCGCACCGTCGCATCAGGTTTTTATGTCGGATCGGGTGAGGATATGATCTATTACCGTTATCCCTCAATGGTCGAACTCGAGGAAATCAACTACGATTTTCTGGCCACGCTTTAACTTTTAATAATTTAATATACAGTTTGATATGATTAGTCTACCAGGAGCAAGCTCCTTCGAAGTAATAGCCATTTGGAGCGTTTTGGTCATTTCGTTTTTCGGATTGGCATATGCCCTTCTCCTCAGGAAACAGGTAATGGCTTGTGACAAGGGAACACCAAAGATGCAGGAGGTTTGGGGAGCCATCAGTGAGGGCGCCAATGCTTACCTGAAACGCCAGCTGAAAACCATCATCCCGCTGATCTTCGTCTTTACCATTATCCTATTTTTATCCGTATACATCGTTCCTCCAACCGAATCGTCCAAACTGCGATTTGCAGGCTATTCGGACGAGTCGCTGAAATTAATTATTGGTTTTGGCCGTGCCATGGCCTTTGTGATGGGCGCGGTCTTCTCACTTATGGTGGGTCAGTTTGGTATGCGGATGGCCGTTCAGGCAAATGTTCGCGTGGCTTCTGCTTCGCGTCGTAGTTTCGGCGAGGCATTGAAGATCGCTTACCGTGCCGGTACCGTAACCGGGATGCTCACCGATGGATTGGGTCTGCTCGGCGGGACATTAATTTTCATGATTTTTGGCGTCGCCTCGCCGGACACCTTGCTGGGATTTGGTTTTGGAGGTACCCTTCTGGCGCTGTTTATGAGGGTCGGCGGTGGAATATATACCAAGGCAGCCGATGTGGGTGCCGACCTGGTAGGAAAAGTCGAAGCCGGACTGCCGGAAGATGACGAACGAAATGCGGCAGTCATTGCCGATCTCGTTGGCGACAACGTGGGCGACTGCGCAGGTATGGCTGCCGACATCTTCGAATCCTATGAAGTAACCATCGTTTCTACCTTAATTCTCGGTGTGGTAATTTATATGACGACCCTGGATCTGTCATGGATCATCTTTCCACTGCTTGTGAGAGGCATCGGAGTACTCTCCTCTATCATTGGTACCTATCTGGTGAAAGGAGAAAAGGATCCTAAATCACACAATGCACTCAAAGCCATCAACAAAGGTTTTTATACTTCCGCAGCCATCAGCATCGTTATGTTTGGTGCAGTTTCCTATTACTATCTTCACGATTGGAAATCCTTCCTTTCAGTAGTCATGGGCATCATCCTGGCCATCGTGCTGGATGAGATCACCAAACATTTTACCGATGGAAACTACCATCCGGTGAAGGATATAGCCAGAAATGCCAAGACAGGTTCGGCAACTTTGCTGCTCAAAGGATTGAGTTACGGGTTTGAGATTGCGGTATGGCAAACCATCGTTATCGCACTCACAATTCTTTCTGCCGTTATTATTTACCACGGAATGCCATTGGTCTATGTGCTCTATGGAGTTGCCATGACGGGGATTGGCATGCTTACCCTGACCGGGAACAACGTCGCGATGGATGCATTCGGTCCGATTGCTGACAATGCAAATGGAATAGGGGAATTATCGCACCTTGATAAGGATGCCCGCAAAATTATGGATTCTCTGGATTCTACCGGAAATACCACCAAAGCAATAACAAAGGGAGTGGCCATCGGTTCTGCAGTGATCGCCGCGGTCGCTTTGTTTGGATCTTTCATCACTGATGTCAGCAATGTTCAGATTCAGCTTGGTTTTGAAAAAGTTGATCAATTGATGCAAACCGGTATCCGTATCTCCATGCCAATGGTTTTCATCGGTATGCTGATCGGCGGTACCATCCCCTGGTTGTTCTCCTCTCTGACGATTAATGCCGTAACCCGTGCTGCTGCTCTGATCGTCGAAGAGGTTCGCCGTCAGTTCAGAATACCGGGAATCATCGAGCGTACTGTCAAACCTGATTACCAGCGTGCCGTCGATATCTGTACCATCGCAGCTCAGAAAGAGTTGATCCCATTGGCACTGATTGCAGTCCTGTCACCCATTCTGGTTGGAAGCTTGCTGGGTGTTGAAGCCCTTGGCGGATTCCTCGGAGGGGTCATTCTATCAGGCCAGCTGCTGGCTGTATTCATGGCAGGATCAGGCGGAGCCTGGGACAATGCCAAGAAAACCATTGAAGACGGATTGTACGGTGGCAAAGGTTCCGAAGCACACCATGCGGCAGTGGTTGGTGACACAGTTGGAGATCCATTGAAAGATACTGCCGGTCCGGCGTTAAACCCGATGATCAAGGTGATTAATCTGGTATCGCTGCTCGCTGCACCTGTGCTGATTGCCTACCAGAGGCCTGGTCAAGTTTCTGTCGGACTGATCATTACCGGGATTATATCATTGGCCATCATTACGGTTTCCGTTATCGTTTCGAAACGTGGTGGATTTAAAAGGCCTGCAAGAATTGAATAGCCAACTAATTTAATTTGCCAGTTCGACAGGTTCAAATTGGCAAATTAAATTATCTTTGCACTCTATTTATAATTATTCTTAATAAAAATAAGGAGTGCGGTTATCTGACGTCAGCGAAAGCAGGACAGTGGTCATATCCAAAGTATTGGGTCATGGATCTTTCCGGAGGAGGATCTCAGAGATGGGATTTGTTGCCGGGAAGGAGGTCTCAGTACTGAAGAATGCTCCCTTCAAAGATCCGGTTGAGTATCGTCTAATGGGCTACAACGTCTCCCTTCGTCGTGTGGAAGCAAGTCTGATTGAAGTTGTTACACTAGAAGAGGCCCTCCTTCTTCATCCACAGGCATATGATGGAACCATCGATCTCGAGGTACTAAAAACTTCTGCCAGAGATAAAGGCCGCATGATAGCTGTGGCTCTTGTTGGAAACCCCAATTGTGGCAAGACGACGCTTTTCAACCGGCTAACGAATTCGAAGGAGCATGTTGGCAACTACAGCGGGGTCACGGTAGAAGCTACCAAATCTACCATTGAGAAAAACAACTATAAAATTGACCTGACAGATTTGCCGGGTACCTATTCGCTGACAAGCTATACCCCTGAAGAGCTTTTTACCAGGAATTTTATCCTTCAGGAGATGCCCGATATTGTCGTCAATGTGGTGGATGCCTCCAACCTGGAGCGCAACCTTTTTTTGACGACCCAGCTGATCGATATGGACATCAAGGTGGTAATCGCGCTGAATATGTTTGATGATCTGCAAGCAAGCGGATCTAAGCTAAAGATTAAAAAACTCAGCAAACTCACCGGTATCCCGATTATTCCTACTACTGCTTTCAATGGCGAAGGCTCTGAAGAACTGCTTGAAAAGCTGATAGAAGTTTACGAAGACCGCGATCCGGTTGTGCGGCACATTCATATCAATTACGGAGAAGAGATGGAGAAATCGATCGATCTCATCCGAAAAGAAATCAAGAAGGATAAGCCTTTGACAGCCACTTTCTCCTCGCGTTACCTTGCCATACGCCTGATAGGAAAGGATCCGGAGGCATTGAAGTTTCTTGAATCGTCATCCAATTACCAATCCATCAAAGAGGTTACAGAGCGCGAAATTGGCCGACTCGAAACAAGGTTGGCCGATGAGGGTCCGAATCTTATCACCGATGCGAAATACGGTTTTATCGCCGGAGCATTAAAAGAGTGCTACCAGCCAGGTGTCATGAACAGAACCATTGTCACGGAAAAGATCGACAAGGTAATGACAAATAAATACCTTGGATTTCCCATTTTTCTTGGGATGATGTTTTTGACTTTTTATGCCACCTTTGCCCTTGGTTCCCTGCCAACCGATTGGATCATGAAAGGTGTGGTGCTTATTTCGGAAGAGATAGCAGCTTTGATGAACAACGGAATGTTGAAAGACTTGCTCATTGATGGTATTGTACGCGGACTGGGCAGTGTAATTGTCTTCATGCCCAACATCCTGATTCTCTTTTTCTTCATTTCATTGATGGAGGATACCGGCTACATGGCACGTGCGGCATTTATCATGGACAAACTGATGCATAAGATGGGACTCCATGGCCGCTCATTCATCCCGATGGTGATGGGTTTCGGATGCAATGTGCCGGCAATCATGGCCACCCGGACCATCCGCAACCGCGGAGACCGGCTGCTTACCATGATGATTATCCCATTTATGTCGTGTTCGGCCAGATTGCCGGTTTACGTTGTGCTGATCTCTGCTTTCTTTCCACATTATCCTGCCCTGATATTTATCGGAATTTATTTGCTGGGTATCGCTACTGCTATATTGTTTTCCAAGGTATTGAACAAGACCGTGTTCAAGCGAAAGGAGACTCCGTTTGTGATGGAACTTCCGCCTTACAGGATGCCTTTGCTTAAAAACTCCTTGCTCCACATGTGGGATAAAGCCAGTCAGTATTTAAAAAAGATCGGTGGAACCATACTCATCGCGGTGGTATTGATCTGGGCGCTTGAATATTTCCCCGGAAGTGAAAATTCTACTTCATCAACTTCTGCAATCACTACCGTGAATGCCCCGGTGCACAAGGTTTCACAGATGGAACAGTCTTACCTGGGAAGAATCGGGCATTTCATTGAACCTGTAATCAGTCCGCTGGGTTTCGACTGGCGCATGGGCGTCTCACTCATTGCCGGGATTCCTGCCAAGGAGATCGTGATTGGGACCATGGCCGTTTTATATGGCGCAGAAAATGATCAGCACATGAATGAGCCTTTGCAGACCAGGCTTCAGAATCAACTCTATGAAACAGGTCCTCAGGCAGGGGAACCTGTCTTTAATCAGGCAGTGGCTCTCGCTTTTCTGGTCTTTGTCTTGCTTTACTTTCCCTGTATTGCCGTCATCGCATCGATCAAACGAGAGTCCGGGAGCTGGAAATACGCACTTCTCACGGTTCTGTATACCACGGCTGCCGCATGGATCGGTGCATTTTTGACCTATCATATCGCATTGTTTTTTATTTAGCTGACTGTCATGCAAGAGATCATCGCATATATTTTGATACTGGCAGCTGCCATTTTGGTTGGCATCAAGGCATATAAGGCTATTCGCAACATTACCAACCCAAATCCTTGCGGAGGGTGCGGGAAATCGTGCGAAGGCTGCCCTGTTGCTCCCCGAAAATGATTTTGAAAATTGGTTCCCGCCACGGCTGGAATCAATTTTCAAAATCATTAATTTTGGCGAATGAAGAAGATATTCTCCAACGAGGCTTTTGAGGTGATGCACATCCGGAATTTCAGGTTGTTTATGGTTTATCGACTCCTGATGACTTCGGCCACTCTGATGCAATCGGTGGTGGTAGCATGGCTGTTGTACAACATCACCAAGAGTGTACTTTCGCTTGGAATGATTGGTCTTACAGAGGTAATTCCTCAGGTAAGCATTGCTCTCTTTGCAGGTCATTTTGTCGACATCTGGGACCGGAAAAGAATTATATTCTTCACCACCCTTTTTATGTTGCTTAGTTCGGCAATCCTTGTAATCTACAGCATTCCTGCGTTCAATTTTCATGATTTACTCGGTGTCTGGCCGATATTTATTACAATTTTTATTACAGGACTGGTGCGGGGAATCCTAATGCCTGCCAATGCAGCCATGCTCGGACAACTCGTGCCACGGAAATTATTGACCAGGGCAGCTACCTGGAATAGCACTACATGGCAAGTAGGAGCGGTTGCGGGTCCGGCAATAGGGGGATTGGTCTATGGGTTTTATGGAATTTTGCCTGCCCTCGTTCTGGTCTTGCTTCTTTATTTAGTCTGTTCGGTTTTGTTCATTTTCATTAAGAGTCCCGGAAAAATTATTATCGCTGAGGGTAGCAAAGAGGGCATTTTTGCCAGAATGAAGGAAGGCATTCATTATGTCTTCAACAATCAGATACTTCTTGGAGCCTTCACGCTGGATATGTTTGCTGTTCTTTTCGGTGGTGCAGTGGCCATGCTTCCTGTATTTGCCTCAGATATTCTGAAAGTCGGACCGGAAGGATTGGGTATCCTTCGTGCTTGCCCGGCCATAGGTGCTATCCTGATGTCGGTAATCCTTACTTTTCATCCTCCGGTAAAAAATTCTGGTCCATTGTTGCTTTTCAGCATTTTCGGATTCGGCCTTACCATGATTGTATTTGCTCTTTCTAAGAATTTCTACCTCTCAGCTTTTGTTCTATTTCTAAGCGGGGCTTTCGATGATGTCAGTGTAGTCATTCGCTCCAGTATCCTTCAGATTTTCACTTCAGATGAAATGAAGGGGCGGGTGGCAGCAGTCAATAGCATCTTTATCGGCTCATCCAATGAGCTTGGAGCCTTTGAATCAGGCGTTACAGCACGACTGATGGGACTCGTTCCATCAGTGATTTTTGGCGGAGCGATGACGCTTTTGATCGTAACTTTCGCGGCTATTAAGTCTCCCGCCCTGCGCAATCTCAAATTGTAGAGACAAGGCATTGCCTTGTCTCTACAGCATGCGCCAGATATCACTCAGTAAAGACAAGGCATTGCCTTGTCTCTATGACATGCGCCAGATATCACACTCAACTCTCAACTAGAGCTGTAATGTCAATACTTCCGCGATCTGCTCAACTGTGAGATCTCCTTTTTCGCCGATTCCTTTGAAGCCGCGGTCCGTAAAGCGTTTGCAAACAACCTGGATGAAGTCGGCACCGATGCCGTAGGACGAGAGTTTGGTTGGAACGCCAAAAGACTCGAAGCATTCGACTGTTTTACGGATGGTTGCATCAATTCGGGCATCCACCGTTCCTGAGTTGATACCCCACACACGTTCGCCAAACTGCAGTAATTTCTCCCTTTTGTTCTCCCTTTTCACCTGCATGATCCCCGGAAGGACAATGGCAAGAGTGCGGGCATGGTCGATGTTGTGGAAGGCAGTCAGCTCGTGGCCAATCATATGCGTTGCCCAATCCTGGGGCACTCCGACCCCAATCAGACCATTTAGGGCCATGGTAGCAGCCCACATGAAATTGGCAGCGGCATCGTAATCATTGCGGTTGGCAAGAACTTTGGGGCCTTCTTCCACCAGGGTGATCAGGATGGATTCCGCAAATCGATCCTGAATTGGGGAGTTCACCGGATAAGTCAGATATTGTTCAATCACATGGACGAAGGCATCAACTATGCCATTGGCTACTTGCTTCTCCGGAAGGGAAAAGACCACTGTCGGATCAAGAATGGAAAAGCGTGGCAAAACGGCATTGGACATGAATGCAAGTTTCTCTTGTGTTGAGTTACGGGTAACCACAGAACCGCCATTCATCTCTGAACCTGTTGCAGGAAGCGTTAGTACTGTGCCAATCGGAATGGCTTTCGCTACTGTTAGTTTGCGGTTTGTTAGAAAATTCCACGGATCTCCCTCTTCCCAAAGAGCCGCCGCGGCAATGAATTTCACGCCATCCAGAACCGAACCACCACCGACGGCAAGGATAAAACCGATTTTTTCCCTTTTTACGATTTCCACCGCTTTCATCAGGGTTTCATACCGGGGATTCGGTTCGATGCCACCAAATTCGACTAAGTCAAATCCCGGCAGGGAGGCTATTACCTGATCGTAAACCCCATTTTTAAAAATACTTCCGCCACCATAGGCCAGCATAATTTTCGTATTGGCAGGCAACAATTTGTTCAGGTTTTGTATTTGGCCCTTTCCAAAGACCACATTTACCGGATTAAAGAATTCGAAATTTTGCATAATATCGGATTTGAAATGGATATATTATTGATAATTAAATAGATACATAGAACAAAGCAAATTGCTTTTCACCATGCAATTTAAATCAAAGTAACGGAAATGTCTCGGTAGAAATAGATTTTTTTACTAAGCCGCTGAAGGCTGTTAGTCAAAAAAATAGCGATCCAGGAATTTCTTTTCTACTGGGACCACGGTATTGAGCTGACGTGTACGGTACGCCATCCTGGCTACTTTTTCAAGTACCACAGTATGGTCAAAAGCATTCTGCACCTCTTTTCCCCAGCAGAAAGGGCCATGTCCATAGACCAAAATGCCTGGAATGCGCATCGGGTCCAGTTTTGCAGAATTGAATGTTTCAACGATGATTTTTCCTGTTTCAGTCTCAATATTTCCTTCCATCTGTTTTATGGAAAGGGGTATTGTACAGGGGATTTCTCCATTGAAGAAATTGGCATGGGTAATACCGAGAGGTGGAATACCCAGGCCTGCCTGAGCCCAGCAACTGGCATACTCAGAATGTGAATGCATGATTGAGCCTATCAGAGGAAAATTTTTGTATAAAACCAGGTGGGTATTGGTGTCAGACGAAGGTTTGAGATCACCCGATACAATCTTCCCGTTTAAATCGACAACAACCATGTCGCCGGGTACCATGTCATCATAAGAGATACCTGAAGGTTTGATGACGACCAATCCGGTTTTACGGTCGATGGCACTCACATTACCCCAGGTATAGATGACCAACCCTTGCTCCCGAAGCTTTAAACTTGCCTTGTATACCTGTTGTTTTAAATTCTCAAGCATCTTTCAATTCCATTATTATAATGGTGTCAAAAGTGGGAAATTAATTTTAATTTAATAGTAATTGAGGTAAAAAAATTATAAACCGGCATTAAAAGAGTACATTTAATTAAGATTATTCGGCAA
>JANYJT010000259.1 GCA_025358395.1 Bacteroidia bacterium | reverse complement strand
ATCCCATGCTGCCAGCCGTACCTCAACCCATACCACATTCCCTACCGCATCCCGTGCTGCATCCCATGCCATCGGATTTGCCTTAAGTGATGCTAATACCCAATCGATGTGTTTAGCGTTTGGTAAATAACTCCATTCACTCATGCTATGGTTATTCTTTAAGAGATTAGCGGTTGAACAAAGATCGTCTTATTCATATGATCGCCTAAATTGATTGACTCAGGAATAGCCAATCTACACAACTTATTGAATGTGTCGTCCTCTATCATGCTTCGAGACTCTATCATTGTTGATACCGAAAGTGGAAGGTTCGTGATTGTAGTTGTGGTTCGAGAATTTTCATAATATGTCTAATCATTGATCTTTTCAGACGATGAACCGAAATCTTTATATATTCTTAACCGTTCTTGTGGTACTTCAACTATTCTTGTGTTGAGCAATTCTTCACTGTATTCTACCTGATTCCACCCATAGTCATCTAATATTTTTAAAATATTATTAAAGTTATTAGGCTGTAATCTATTCATTATAGATTTCATAGTGTGTATATCCGGCTTATCCATATGCCACCTAATAAATATAAATGTTGGTACCGGGAGCGGGATTCGAACCCGCACGCCCTTTCGAGCAGCAGATTTTAAGTCTGCGATGTCTACCCTTCCATCACCCCGGTATTTTAATAACTTTTACCGATTATTCCAATCCTGCTTTGTCGATTTCAACTACCATACATTCTGCCACAGTCTTCTTCAAAAACATCGGATCAGGGATCGCTAATACCTTGACATATTTATCCATCCCTTCGCGACCTTCCAAGTAAGCGCGGATTCGGCCTGCCGAAATACTGCGTCCGATCTTCTTGTTAAAAATATCTTGTGGCCCACAGCGTGAAAGTGCAACCAATGCGTGAATGGTCCCTTCCACCGGCATAATAGCGATAGTGGCACCACCATTCAGATTACGCTGTTTAGGACGAAAATGCATATATTCGATTTGAGACATTTGATTCTTTCTGTGAGTTAAAGTGTTTGTAAGTGTTTATTTTATAACATTGCAAGCTGTCTGTCAACTACCGTTTCCTTCGGTTTATAAAACTTGTGGTTATCAATCACTGTAACCATTTTGTATTGTTTCGCCCACAGCGGATATTTATACCCCTTCTCTTTCATTACTTTGTCGGCAAGATAAAATGTCGACCCTTTCGTTGGATCAGACACAATTCGATGAGCTACCTGATAGGCCACTTTCATTGCCATTTCCCATCCCTGCCTATCTATATCATTTTTCATCTTCGGAATAAGATGCATACTGGTAGCAATATTCCGCATTGTAGGATTATTATTAAATATGCTGTATTGATAAGGCTGCAATACTACTTGGCAAAGAGTCTTTTTAACGGCTCGATTGAGGGCTGTATATCCTACAGCTACCTGACCCAGAATCCTCTCGCTTCGAGCTTCGCCGTAGATTGCAGTGGCAAGGCACTTTATCTGTTTTGGATCTACCTTAACGATAGGCTTGAGTGTATTAGGTTTTAGGCACATTGCTTTCTGCCCTATATCTACTACGGTAGGAACTAACGCTAATAGGAGTAATAACTGCTTCATACTTCCTATTATATTTTAGATAGGAGTAAGAGTCAATAGGTAATAGAATAGTTGGTGCTATATCTCTTTATACTTTATTTAGATTATTTTTTAGTTTCTTAAAGGGGGAGAGTTTTCACTTTCTGCTACAGCAGTATGGTGTCTGAATGACATGGTATTTAGAATTTGCTTTTTTTCGTCTTCGTTCATACCCATAATCAGGTCAATAGCCTGGAATGGTCCTATTCTTACTAGATCGTCGAAAGTATATTTTACCATTTTATTCTCTTATATCATTATTTATCAGTATAACACAGATAAATTAAAAGTCAATCTTCTGATGAAAACATCATACAGCATACTTGAATTATCGGTCCTTGTCCAGGTATTCGCTTCGTTAGAAAGTTCTTTTATTCGGTCGGTCGTTCATTATTTAACTCCAAAATGTTTGATTAGTGCATTAGAAAAATCCTTTGCAGGATTCTTACTTATCACATTGTTTATGTCGTTTTTTGTCTGAGTTTGAATAGCAACTGTGGCACATTCTCGAATAATCAGAATAGCGAATTTCTGTTCATCAAAAACCCAATATTCGCCTGATGTTTCTGTCTTTGGATAGTATGTTCTTGCTTGTTCGGCAAGTTCTTTTATTCGATCGTTCATTTTACAATCTCACATTCCTTATCGATTACGCGCCGTGCAATGAATTCGAGATTAAAGTACATTGTTTTCTTGTGTATTTTTCCATTACTATATACAACCATCTTATATACCGGTTCCTTACCGAGTGATGGCTGAATATCAACTATCATAAACTCTTGGCCGGCAGAAATATTGTGACCCTTAGTAACACCTACATAAGGTTGTGTAAATTTTATCACTGTACCATTCGGGTACGGCTGGAGGCTATTGCGCCAATTTTTGTATCCTTGTAGGCCGAGGTCAGAAGCTGTATGACTCATTCCTTAACTCCGAAATGTTCTTTTAATTTTTCAGCAATAAGCATTTCATCTCCACAGAAATCAAATTTATAATAGAGTTGCATTTCTGGACTCGATATATAAGGTAAATGTCCAATCGGTCGTAAGGGTGATTTCGTCACGTATTTCATATTTGCTCGCTCATAAAAACTCCACACTTGGGAAACATGATCTTAAATGCAATGCCGTCAGTTTCTTGTACATCTTTCACCATATATACCGTTTCTTTATTTGTTATACCGTTTTTATCGTAACCGTTGCCCCAGGCGTTCTGACCGCATAGGCTATAATCTAATCCCAGATTTTTCAACCACGCGGCAATTTTAGGAGCTATGAAATATTCACATTTGCCGTAAAAGGAATGCGGAACAGTTATTTGGAGTGAAAACATTATTTTCCTATCATATTAACTTTACATTTAGTAAATTTCAGCTTAAATGCAACAGCATCAATTTCCGGCAACCAACATATATTTACGGCCGCGTACCATTGGAATATACCTTACGGTAGGAGAATCTCCGGAATATTT
>JANYJT010000253.1 GCA_025358395.1 Bacteroidia bacterium | reverse complement strand
GTGATTCGTGAGTTTGAGACCATGCTGAACCTCATCAAAACAACCGGTGAGTACAGTGGTGTCCCTTACGACCACCCCGGTCCGGCGCATTTGTCCATTGGTCAGGAAGCTTCAGCGGTCGGCATGGCCTACACACTGACGGTCGATGATTTTATCTTTGGCTCACACCGCAGTCATGGTGAGATTCTCGCCAAAGGCCTTAGCGCGATTCAAAAGCTGAGCGATTCCGACTTGATGAAAGTAATGGAGACATTCTTTGATGGAGTTATTTTGAAGATTGTTCAAAAGGATTTCAAGGGCACCACCAAAGAACTGGGTCGTAAATTTCTGATTTATGGCACACTGGCTGAAATCTTTGCCCGTGAGACAGGTTTCAATAAGGGACTGGGAGGAAGTATGCACGCATTTTTTACTCCATTTGGTGTCTATCCCAACAACGCCATCGTGGGTGGAAGTGGTGATATCGCAGTTGGTGCGGCATTGTTTAAAAAGGTGAACCGCAAACCGGGCGTTGTTGTGGCCAATATCGGCGATGCCTCCATGGCTTGCGGTCCGGTATGGGAAGGAATCTCCTTTGCGGCCATGGACCAGTTTACACAACTCTGGGATGATGGAATGAAAGGTGGACTGCCGGTGATCTTTAACATCATGAACAACCAGTATGGCATGGGCGGACAGACCGCCGGTGAGACGATGGGTTATGGAATGGCTGCCCGCATCGGTGCAGGTGTCAATCCGGAGCAGATGCATGCCGAAAGGGTGGATGGATACAATCCGCTGGCTGTCATTGATGCCTACAAAAGAAAATTGCAGATTATTGAAGATAAAAAGGGTCCGGTTTTGCTGGAGGTGCTGACCTACCGTTTCAGTGGCCACTCACCTTCGGATGCCTCCTCCTACCGATCCAAAGAAGAGGTAGAGGCTTGGCAGAATGTGGACTGTATTCATTCATTTGCCGGAAATCTGGTGGAAGCCGGCGTCACTGATCAGAAAAATCTGGATGGAATCCGGGACGAAATCAAGACATTGATGGTGGAGCTTTTGAAAGTCTCTATTGACGAAAAAGTCTCTCCGAGGATGGATATCCGCAACCGTCCTGAGCAAATAGGTGAGATGATCTTCTCCAATACACCGACCGATTCGATGGAGCAACGTCCGGTAGAAGTTAACCATGCCATGGCTGAAAATGCCCGGGTAATACAATTGGCCAAAAAAGAGCGTTTTGCCTTCGACGCAGATGGCAAACCTTTCTCAAAAATGAAACAATACCAGCTTAGGGATGGAATTTTTGAGGCCATTATGGATCGTTTCTACAAAGATCCTACGCTGATTGCCTATGGCGAAGAGAACCGCGACTGGGGTGGCGCTTTTGCCGTCTACCGCGGATTGACAGAGGCATTGCCTTATCACAGGCTGTTCAACTCGCCGATTTCTGAGGCTTCCATCGTTGGCACTTCCATTGGATATGCCATGTGCGGTGGTCGCGTGATCCCTGAAATCATGTATTGCGATTTTTTAGGTCGTTGTGGCGATGAAGTTTTCAACCAGTTGCCCAAATGGCAGGCCATGAGCGGCAATGTATTAAAGATGCCGGTTGTTTTGCGGGTATCCGTTGGGTCCAAATATGGCGCGCAACACTCGCAGGACTGGACCTCTCTTGTGGCCCATATCCCCGGACTGAAGGTCGTTTTCCCGGTAACTCCCTACGATGCGAAAGGTTTGATGAACACCGCGCTTCAGGGTACTGATCCTGTAGTTTTCTTTGAAAGTCAACGGGTTTATGATATTGGCGAACAATTTCATGCCGGCGGTGTCCCGGAAGGGTATTACGAAATTCCGATGGGCGAGCCGGATGTGAAAAAAGCAGGGAAAGATGTCACCATCCTGACCATTGGCGCCACTTTGTACCGTGCGCTTGATGCTGCAAAGATCCTGGAAGAAAAATACAGCCTGTCGGCGGAAGTTATTGATGCACGTTCGCTCGTTCCTTTTAATTACGAACCGGTGATCGAGTCTGTCAAAAAAACCGGCAGGATTATCATCTCCGGAGATGCAACCAGCCGAGGATCATTCCTGAACGACCTGGCAAGAAACATCACTGAACTTGCTTTCGACTATCTCGATGCACCGCCGGTGGTGGTCGGTTCACGCAACTGGATCACACCCGCCTACGAACTCGAGGAGGCCTTCTTTCCTCAGGCCGGGTGGTTCCTGGATGCCATCCACGAAAAAATCGTTCCGCTGGCCGGATATGTCGCAGGCGAAAATTTTACTGACAGTGAGCAGATCAGAAGAGCGAAGATGGGAGTGTGAGAAGAGACATGAGACATGAGATATGAGACATGAGATATGAGACATGAGTTGATTAGGAGGGCAAAATTGGAACAATGAACCGTAGAGACGCATAATTATGCGTCTATTTCTGAGATTTTAAAAATGAATACCATCCGCCCACAAATATTGAAATAAGCAAATCAATTTGTTTTAAACGCAGAAGATAAATTTTAAAAGTAGAACAAACGATATGGACTTTTGGAATCGATTTCCCGGTAGGGAAGATTTGTTGAAATGGTACGATAAAAACGGTCAAGGCTCGGCCTTTTCCGTGAATGCGCACCTGCACACGCCTTATTCATTCAGTGCTTTCAGGGATATCCCGCAGGCGCTGGACATGGGCGTAAAAGAGGGCGTTAGGGTTATGGGCATCAATGATTTTTACACCACTGATGGTTATTCTGAATGGGCGGGTGAGGCAGCCTCCAGAGGGATTTTTCCGCTTTTCAACATCGAATACATCAGTCTGAACAAGGCCGACCAACTTGCCGGATTGAAGGTCAATGATCCCGCCAATCCCGGAAGGACATATCTGAGCGGTAAAGGATTGGCTTTCCCGGCCAAAATGGACGAACCTTTTGCTTCTGATCTCGCATCAGTCCGATCCGAATCGAACCGTCATGTGGCAGGAATGTGCGCTAAACTGAATGAACTGCTTAAAAATATAGATGCAGGTTTTGCATTGGATTTTGACCAAATCAAATCCGGCATGACCAAAGGATTGGTGCGTGAAAGGCATCTGGCCAAGGCTTTAAGGGAAAGTATCGCTGCTTATTTTACATCTTTAGACGAACAAATTGCTTTTTATAAACAGCTTTTCGGAGGGAAACCATTGGTGTCTGATATTGATGCTCCGGCAGCCATCGAAAACGAACTTCGAAACAATTTGCTCAAGTCCGGCGGACCCGCCTTCATCCCTGAGCCTGAAGCGGCTTTTCTTGAATCAGAATTGGTTTGCAAAATGATATTAAACCAGGGCGGAATCCCGACCTATCCTTTTCTTGCCGACGATAGCAGCGGAAATTTCACCCCTTTCGAGGCATCCAAAGAAAAGGCAGCTCAAACGCTTAAAGAGCGGAATATCTGGTCTGTTGAATTCATTACAACCAGGAACAGTCTTGCAGTTCTGGAGGATTATGTGACCTATTTTTTTCGTGAAGGATTCGTGGTAACGCTTGGCAGTGAGCACAATACTCCGGCCATGGAACCAATTCAACTTTTTGCACGTAAAAATACCATGCTGTCGCAGAGTCTCAAACAGATCAATTGGCAGGGAGCATGCATGATTGCCGCACATCAATATCTTTCTGCGACAGAAGGCATAGGCTACATAGATGCCAATGGCATTCCGGATGTTGAAAATCAAGCGCTTTTCATTAACATTGGAACGGCATTGATTGAATACCTAATCCAAAATAACCATGCGTGATACAATTGTAAAAAAGGTACTTCCCGCTCTGCGGATGTTGGCCTCCAGAGATAGTGTCCTTACCTTAAGGTTAGACGACAGTGAAATCTTCTCCACCATTCAGGATGAGCAGGAGATCAGAAACCTTCCTTATGTGCAGGAAGAGTCAACCATTTTGATAGTCGATGAAACCATAGAACCATCAGAGGTACTTTCCGATCTTGAAGTCAAATTATCCATGTGGAAGGAGGAGCGTTCCTGGTATCCTGACTATATTTGGATCAAGGAGATTGGCTTGATCGCTCTCGCTCCCAATGCTGCTCAGCTGGATGAAATGCATGGCAAAGAGGAGGGTGATTATTCGATTTCACTCGGTCGGTTAGCAGATAGAATTGCTATTGTGACCGGTGCAGCCATGGGTTTCGGTGCTGGTATCGCTGAAATGTTGTTTCAGGAAGGTGCCAATGTAGTCATAGCCGATTGGAACGAAGAGGAGGGGAATAAAATGGCACAGAAGTTAAACCAACCTGCCACCAGCAACAGGGCCTTTTTCGTGAAAGTCGATGTCTCCGATGCCGAATCAGTTGAAAATATGATTGCTGCTACCAGCAAACACTTTGGTGGACTGGATCTTATCGTCAGCAATGCCGGAGTATTGCGGGCAGGCTCCCTGGAAGAGATGACGCCCGAGACATTCGATTTTATCACTGATGTGAATTATAAAGGCTATTTTCTTTGTGCAAAATACGCTTCTGCTGTCATGAAGCTTCAGGCGAAATACAGGAAAAACTATTATACTGATATCATCCAGATCAATTCAAAATCCGGATTGAAAGGAAGCAACAAGAATTTTGCCTATGCCGGCGGAAAGTTTGGCGGAATCGGTCTGACCCAATCCTTTGCCCTTGAGCTGATGCCTCACCAAATAAAGGTCAACTCAATCTGTCCGGGAAATTTCTTCGAAGGTCCCCTTTGGAGCGATCCTGAAAAGGGACTATTTGTTCAATATTTGAAAGCCGGTAAAGTTCCCGGAGCAAAATCCATCGTGGAGGTCAAAGCCTTTTACGAAGCACAGGTCCCTGCAGGAAGGGGTTGCAGGGTCAAAGATGTTTTTCGGGCCATGATGTATGTCATTGAACAGGAATACGAAACGGGTCAGGCCGTCCCGGTAACCGGAGGACAGAATATGTTGAATTGATCATGTAGAGACGCATAATTATGCGTCTGAATATTTTTCCATAATTATGCGTCTGAATATTTTTCCATAATGTGCATGTATAAGGATTTCCATAATTTGCATGTAAAATGAAATGAGACGCATAATTATGCGTCTCTACCCAACAAATACAAAAAATATGAAAACAAAAGCCGTCCGATTGTACGGGAAGAAAGAGCTTCGGTTGGAAGAGTTTGAACTTCCTGCCATCAAAGAAAATGAGATTCTTGCCAAAGTGATTTGCGACTCTTTGTGCATGTCATCCTACAAGGCGGCATCGCAAGGAGCTGACCACAAGCGCATTCCTGACGATGTAGCCGAAAATCCGATTATCATCGGGCATGAATTTGCCGGCGAATTGGTTGAAGTTGGATCCAAATGGAGCAATCAATTCAAACCCGGAGATAAATTTTCGATCCAGCCGGCATTGAATTATGCCGATGGACCCGTTGGAGTTCTCAGTGCCCCGGGATACTCCTATCCGTTTATCGGAGGTGATGCAACCTATGTGATCATCCCGAACGAGGTCATGGAGCTTGGCGCGCTTTTGCCATTTTCAGGTGCCGGCTTCTATCCTGCATCGCTTGCCGAACCGCTCTCCTGCGTCATCGGCGCCATGCACGCGAATTACCACATCACCCCGGGTTCGTACATTCACAACATGGAAATTGTCGATGGCGGGAAGATGGCTATTCTTGCAGGAGTTGGTCCGATGGGACTTGCGGCCATCAACTATGTCTTAAACCGGGAGGATCGTAAACCGGCACTTTTGGTGGTAACCGACATCGAACAATCCCGGCTCGACCGGGCTGCATCCCTTTATACGGTTGATTTTGCTGCATCAAGGGGGATTGAACTCCGGTATATAAATACCTCCAATTATGCTGACCCTGTAAAGTCTCTTAAATCCCTGACGGGGGATACCGGATACGATGATGTGTTCGTTTTTGCACCGGTGACTCCGGTCGTAGAGCAGGCTGATGCCCTGCTGGCATTTGATGGTTGCCTCAACTTTTTTGCAGGTCCTTCAAATCCTGAATTCAGCGCGAAAATCAATTTCTACAATGTACATTACGCCTATACACATTTAGTTGGCACAAGTGGCGGAAATACCGATGACATGAAAGAAGCCATCCGGCTGATGTCTGATGGCCTGGATCCCGCCGGACTGGTCACTCACATAGGTGGTCTAAATGCAGTCATTGATGCGACCCTCCATCTTCCCGAAATCCCCGGAGGGAAAAAATTGATCTACAACCACATAGAAATGCCATTAACACCGATTTCTGAATTTGCAAAAAGAGGTAAAACAGATCCGCTCTTTGCCGAACTCGACAGGCTTTGTACAATGCACAATGGATTATGGAATGTAGATGCTGAATTCTATTTACTTAATAGCCGGTAAGGCAATTACCATTTAATCTATTTGTGTATCAGATCTATTGGATGTTCTTTCTTAATGGGTTTTTATATATAATCGTTGCATCCGGCATCAATCGCCTTTTCCCTGTCACCGGCAAGCGCATAAGCTGTCTGGGCAATAATGATTTTTTTCTGATTCTCTTGTCCCTGATCTGATAATTCCTTAAAATTGCTACCTTTCTAAGCCAAAATGAACCCTATGGAAAAAGAGAAACTGGATCAGATTTCGATCTCTAATCTGTTTAAAAGGAGGAAAACCGACCGCGATATTTTTCAGGAATTAATGCCAACCAGGGTGAAAGAGGTGTTGCTATTCGCTACACTTTATGATGCATATTCCATTGAAAGGGAAGGACAATTTTCGGATAAAATTTTCGGCGAATACCTGCAGCTCAATCTTTATGCAGCCCCTAGATTCACCAGTGTCAACACACCGGAGGACGTTGTGCCGACATTGAACAGCCGCCATTTCGACCTGATCATCATCATGGCCGGGGTGGATAAAGTGATGCCGATCAAGGTGGCAGAACTGATTCATACCCACAAATCCAGAATCCCCATCCTCTTGCTTGTCAACAACAACAGCGATGTAGGTTATTTCAAACGATCTGCCGCACTGGTTCCCGCGATAGACCGTGTATTCGTTTGGAACGGCAACTCAAATGTCTTCATTGCCATGATCAAATACATCGAAGACAAGCGCAATGTGGATAGGGATACGATCCTTGGGGGTGTCAGGATTGTACTTCTGGTAGAAGATTCGGTTAAATATTATTCGCGGTATTTGCCTCTGCTCTTTTCCAGTGTGCTGACTCAGACACAATCACTGGTATCTGACGATTCGACCGATGAGTTGCATAAAATATTTAAATATCGTGCGAGGCCCAAGGTGCTGCTTGTCAGTACATACGAAGATGCCGTACATATTATCAACAATTATAAGGATTACCTTCTTTGTGTGATCTCCGATGTGAAGTTTGCGAAAGAGGGAGTCAACGATGAGGATGCCGGTATTGAGCTCTTAAAATATACCCGTCAAAATCTAAAGTATCCCATTCCACTTCTTTTACAGTCGCATGATATCGAAAATGCGAAAAGAGCGGAAGCCATTGGAGCCGGTTTTATCACGAAGAATTCAGATACTTTGTCGCACGATATTCATGATTTTATCAATTGCAAACTTGGTTTTGGTGATTTTATCTTCAAGGATAAAAAGGGAGAAAAAATTGCCTGTGCCCGGAATCTCCATGAATTTGAAGAGCTGGTAGCCAAAGTGCCGATGGAATCACTCTTGTACCATGCACGCGAAAATGGTTTTTCCACCTGGCTTATGGCAAGGGGCGAAATCAATATGGCTGAGCGACTTATTCCTTTCAAAGTCGAGGATTTTGAAAATACCGAGAAGCTGCGCGACTTTTGCCTCAATGTCTTCACGGATGTGCGCGAGAAGAAAAACAGGGGACGGATCGTTAATTTCGATTCTACCTTGATTACCGGAAACCGGTATATTGTGCGCATGGGACTGGGTTCGCTGGGTGGAAAGGGCAGGGGACTGGCATTTATGAGTAACCTGTTGGAGAACATTGATATGAAAGCCATCCTACCGGGAATAAACATCAGGATGCCGGCAACTTCTATCATTGGAGCCATCGAGTTTGACAAATTTCTGGAATCGAACAATCTTTTTGATCTTGCGTTTCATTCCACCGATCAGGAGAAGATTAAGCATGCATTTCTGGACGGAGACCTTAGCATTACCCTGAAGGATAAGCTTATGCAGTACATCCAGCACATCAGGCAGCCTTTGGCCATCCGGTCGTCCGGATTGTTTGAAGACTCCTTGCTCCAGCCTTTTTCCGGTGTATATGATACCTATCTTATTCCAAACAATCATCCGGATACGGAAGTTCGGTTCATGCAGCTGATGAATGCCGTCAAACTGATTTATGCATCCGTTTTCAGCAATGATGCCCGATCTTATTTTCAGGCTATCAATTATAAAATTGAAGAGGAAAAAATGGCTATCATCATTCAGCCTGTGGTGGGAAAGGAGCACAGCGGGAAGTTTTACGTCGACATTAGCGGGATCGCGCAATCCTATAATTACTATCCTTATTCGTATATGCAGCCTGAAGATGGCTTTGCCGTGGCAGCTCTTGGTTTGGGGCAGGCAGTCTCCGGAGGCGAAAAGGCATACCGTTTTTGTCCAAAATATCCTGCGCTCAACGTTGGTGGAATTTCAGACCAGCTTCGTGACACACAGAGGGAATTCTATGCCATCGATCTGACACACAGTGAATTTGACATGTATCGGGAAGGAGAATTGGCCGCAATCAGAAAGTATCCGGTTTCAGCAGCCGAAAAGGATGGGGTCATCGATCAATGCGTTTCAACTTATGACCTGGAGAATGAGGTGATCCTGCCGGGAATCGGCACAAGGGGCCCGCGCGTGGTGGACTTTGCCAACCTGTTGAAATACAATCAAGTGCCAATGGCCGACAGCCTTTTGGCTTTGATGAAACTCTTTCAGCAGGCCATGGGATCACCGGTTGAGATGGAATTTGCCATCGATCTCAACAAAGGAGACAATGGCTGGCCAACATTCTACCTGCTTCAACTGAAACCGCTCATCCGCAGGGAGGACGACATTGAAATTGAACTGGATGAGCTCGACCGTAACAACCTCGTCCTGCTCTCCCAGAAGGGAATGGGAAATGGCAGGATTAAAGGCATTCAGGATGTTCTTTATGTTGATATTGAAAAGTTCGACCGCACACGAACCAAAGAAATCGCGGCCGAAATTCTCGAATTCAACAAGCTTCTCAGCGAAGAGGATCGCAAGTATGTCTTGATTGGTCCGGGTAGATGGGGTACCCGCGACGAATTTACCGGTATCCCCGTCAGGTGGGCCCACATTAATAATGCCAAGGTGATTGTCGAAATCGGATTGCCCGACTTTCCGCTTGATGCTTCCCTCGGATCTCACTTTTTCCACAACGTAACCTCGATGAATGTAGGTTATTTTTCTGTTCCTTTCCTGGATGGAAACGAGTTCGTAAACATGAAGTTGCTCGCCTCTCAAAGTTTGGTCCGCGAAGGAAAATTCGTCAGATGGGTGCGCTTCGAACATGCCCTTGAGGTGCTGATGGATGGAAGAAAACGAACGGCAGTGGTTAGGATGAAGTAAGGAGCTATGAAAAGGAATTTTTACTATCAACGTAGGAAGCTACACGCGGGCGGACTGCGGGCGATTTCCTGTCAAGCCGAAAAGCAGCCCGAGCGGAAAGATACCCACCGGAAGCCACTGCTACCGAATTTGCCGGTAGCTGATGTTGTGCGTTCGTGCTTAGTTTTATTCGCTATATGGTCCGAGGAATTTGTCGCCATTAAAATGAACTAAATGGTCGAAGTTGTCTGCTATCCATACTTCTGTTTCCCAAGCTATTTCTGTAATAAATTGTCGAAACTTTTGTTTGGTTAAAAATGCAGTTACATAAACAATATCTACAGGACAGTTTTTTGTCAACTTTTGTAACTGTAAAAGTCTGACTTCACTTATCGGCCCTGAAGAATGAACTGCTTCAATTAGATAAAGCCAATTCTTCCTTTTAGAATATGCAATTATATCAGGCAATTCTTCATGGGAAATCTCAAAAAATAGTAACTTTTCAAGTTTCTCCTTTTCCAAATACAAATATTTGTCAGATGTATCTCCAACGTATAGAACTTCAGCACCGTGTCCGAATCTTGGCAGAAATTCTTCAATTATTGCTTTCTGTAAATCATTGTGTTCACCAGCTGAAAATGAAAGCTCACCACCTGATGGAAGTATTACTTCTACTTTTTGTATTGCTCGATCACGTTTCAATTTTTGGCTTAAAGGCTCAATGTTCTTCAACCTTTCTGAAACTGTGTGCCACCAATTATCTGATCCAAAATCTCTAATAAGTTCAGCATAAGTGGGATTCAACAAATATCCACGAGTAGAATCATTGGTTGCAGAATTAGGACTTGATCTTAAAACTACCTCTGATAATGTCAACAATTTCAAATCTTTTCTTCGAATATCATCATACGAACCAGAACTGATTTTTTCATTGAAATGTTCGTTTACAAAGTTGATTATATCTCTTGTTTTCAATGAGTATCCACTATTCCAATCTTTGGCAATTTTCAAATCTTCAATCACTTTGATGTCACCACATGCAAGAAATGCAATTGCCATTCTCTCCAATCTTCGTGGCGAAGTGTCAAGCGGTATACCAAAACAATCAAGGATAAATAGAGTGTTATTTATAAGTTCCTGAACATTAGCTGTTTTTTCTCTGAATGTTTTTGATTTATCGGGGTTGATATACTGATTCATTTTCAAATAGTTTTAATTGTTCGTTTTCGGTCAAAAAGTATTGGTTATTGGATTCTCCCAGCAAGAAGTTTTTAATATTTTGAGCTAAATGAAATGCAAAATATGGAGCAACGGCATTCCCGATTTGATTGTATTGATGAGTTTCAGTTCCTACGAATTCAAACCAATCTGGAAAGCTTTGAAGTCTTGCTGCTTCACGAATTGTAATCCTTCTTCTTCTGCCATCTTTTAGTCGAACTCGGTGCATGTCACCAGTTGCCCCTGCCAGATTTCTACAGGTTAAAGTTCTTGCAGGCTTGTCTAAATACAAGTCTCTTGGATTGATACATTTTGAGGCTTTTTCATAATTAGCTACATATATGTCCATTGATTCCGTGAAAAATTTTGATTCATCGTCAAATTGTAATGCGAGTTCCCCTAATGCTTGACCTGCTGTAACTTTGCGATTTACTTTTCTGGGTAGGCTGATTTTGTTTTTTGATCCTATTACAACAATTCTCTCTCGATTTTGAGGCACTTCAAAATCCAAAGCATTTAACAATGCATAATTAATATTGTAGCCTAATTTTTCAAGTTCCTGAATAACTTCCTTTAAGTACCACTTGTTTTTATAAAGCATGCCACGTACATTTTCAAACAACAGTACTTCTGGATCTAATTGTTTGATAGCTGATAAGAAAATTGGAAATCCATCTCTAGAGTCTTTAAGTCCAAGTTGATTCCCTCCAACGCTAAATGGTTGGCAAGGTGGACCACCAATTACAATATCAGCCAATGGGTATATATAATCGGTCGTTAATTTTACGTTTATACATTTTCCGATCAAATTATTATTGTAAGTTTTGCAAGCATTCTCATCCATCTCAAACCCAATGGTCTTAAATCCATTTGCTTCAAAACCTAACGAAAGTCCACCACAACCAGCAAAAAGGTCAACAACCGTTTTATTCAATTCAGTGTCGACCCACGGTTTTAATTTCTCATTTATTTCGTCCCAGTACTTCATGTTACGAAGATACGAATTTCAAAAAAGAATCACCTCAATTAAATGCTGTATGTTGAAAGATGCTCCCAGCATGACGCACACCAGCGAACTATAAATAGAAATAATGATTCAGATAAAGGGCTTGCTCTTCTCCTTTCAGATTGTAAAATTCTTCCAGATAACTATTGAATGGTTTTTGACCTTCAGACGCTATCTTTCTGGCGCTGACCGTCAAGTCTTCAAATTCAAGTGTGACCGTTCTTTTTGGTACAAAGAAAAGCAGATTGGCCAGCACAAAAAACAAACCTTCCAACAATTTAGTAAAGAAATCCGGTGATTTGCCGGTCCTTGCCTTCGAAAACATACTTCCCCATAATCCCGTGATCCGAACGCCAATAACCAGCGCATCATCCGGTAATTTTCCAACGATGTGCCAGGCCGATTTTTTATTAAATATTTTCTCATATCCTTGTCCGGCAATTTGACCACTTGGATATAATATAATGTTATTCCCGCGTTTCAGTCCTTTCAGAACAGAACGGATTATTACTTTTAAGACCTGGGTATCCCTGCTGCCACTTGCCAGATCACTGACCCGGATCGCCCCTAATTTTCTGAAAAATGATTTAGCTACCGGGATGTCATAGTATATCTCCGAAATGACCGGGGTAACGGTGGTGTAGCGGTAAAGATGGCTTACCAGGACCACCGGATCGATCAGTGCCTGATGATTTGGCAACACGAATAGCGGCGCATTATTCTGAAAAACCTCAGCTCCCAGGACCTTTATTTTATATCTAAAACGCAGTAAAGTCCTGACTTTAAAGGCAATGATTTTTGATAAAGTATAAATAATGGTGCTGTTTTTCTTCATCTGCGTAACATTCCTTGGTGAAAAAGTGATCATATGATAAAAAGCCAATATCTGAATATTTTCCCGATAAAAAATATATTTTTGTGCTTAAACTGAACTATTTACCATGACCAGACCCGTTTTACCAATCAATTCCCCAAAGGTAATCAATGCCTGGTGCTCGTACGACATTGCCAATTCTGCCTACATTCTCAGTGTAAATACGGTCTTGTATCCAATATATTATCAAATTGTAACCAAGAAAGCTTTTGGTTCAGAAATAGTACAATTTTTGGGATTGAATATAAAAAACACTGTTCTGTATGAATATGCGATTGCTTTGGGTTACCTGTTGGTGATTTTTCTGACTCTTTCGTTATCCGGTATTGCCGATATGGGCGGATATCGCAAAAGGTTCATGCAGTTTTTTACCTTGTTGGGTTCAATGGCATGCATTGGTTTCCCAATTCGCATTTTATTACCTGAGGGAAGATCGAAAAAAGGTACGGATTGATATGACCATCTTCACAAAAGGCTTTCATGAAATGAGAATAGTGTTCAGTTACATCAGCAAGCACAAGGCAATGAACAGGTTTTTGCTTTCTTTCTTCTTTTTCAGCATGGGGGTTCAAACGATCATCATCGTCGCATCGCTTTTTGGCAAAGCAGAGCTGGGAATTACCGATACCAAACTGATTATGACCATCCTAATTATTCAGTTGGTAGCCATCATCGGAGCGATAGTTTTTGGTAGAGTTTCTGCTCGTTTTGGGAATAAAACATCGCTACTGTGGATGTTATCAATCTGGATTCTGGTATGCTTCTCAGCCTATCTCATTCAAAATGAATATCAATTTAATGCCTTGGCCGCTATGGTCGGCATGGTTATGGGAGGAATCCGGTCACAGGCGCGTTCAACCTGGTCAAAGTTGATTCCATCCGATACTACTGACACAGCTTCCTATTTCAGTTTTTATGACAGTGCGGAAAATTGGCCATCGTCATTGGGATGTTGGGTTTTGGAATAATCGAGCAAATTACCGGTAGCATGCGGAACAGTGCATTGTTATTGTCGCTCTTTTTTATTGTAAGTTTGGTAATTATTGCAGTTACGAAGTTGAAAAGGGAAGAACCAGCTGTGATCTGAACTTCCTGATCCATCGTTTTCGACCTTAACATGATAGGCAATTTATTCTTGCAATATGAAACAAGCATGGGCAAAACCCACAAAAGGAAATGTAAATTCAGCTGCGAGATCCATAAGTACTTACAAATATTCAATAATTTAACAAAAATATTTACAAGTGAAAGTGATCAAATATATTTCGGTTTCCCTCGTTGTATTTGTCCTGCTTTTCTTTGCTGGTCCGAAGATGCCGGCACCTGTTCTGAATAAGAACCTGCCCAAAATTGAGGGTAGTGTAGAAAATTATGTATCCTCCATAGAAAATAAACCGGGCATAAAAATCAGACCGGGATGCGAAGCGAAAATTATATGGGCCAACGATTCTACCCGGCAATCAACCGAATATGTTCTGTTGTACTTGCATGGTTTCTCTGCGAGCCGGCATGAAGGATATCCTGTTAATGAGGATTTTGCCGCGCATTTTGGCTGCAATGCCTACCTGGCACGTCTGGCATCCCATGGGGAGATAGTTGAAAATCCATTGCTGGATATGACTCCTCAACGGCTTTATGAATCAGCGAAAGAAGCGCTTGTTATAGCCCGCCAACTTGGGCAAAAAGTATTGGTCATGGGCTGTTCCACAGGTAGTACCCTTGCATTGAAATTGGCTTCCGATTTCCCTGAATTGGTTTCTGCTTTGATCCTTTATTCCCCAAATGTTCAGATCAAACAGAAGGAGGCAATGCTGCTTTCCGGTCCGTGGGGATTGCAAATTGCCCAATTGAATTATGGCAGTAAATTCAGGGTAACTAAAGATGATCCTAACGGGGAAATCTGTAAATACTGGAATTGCACCTACCGCGCGGAGGCTACCGTTTATCTGCAACAACTTTTGGATGTAACCATGAAAAAGGAGCTGTTTGCCAAAATCATTTGTCCGGTATTTATGGGTTATTATTACAAGGATGAGAAACATCAGGATGAAATTGTTGAGGTAAAAGCTTCACTGAGAATGTTCGGTGAATTGGGTACGCCGGTGGCGAAAAAGTATGCCATTGCTTTTCCAAATGCCGGCAATCATGTAGTGTGCAGCGATCTGACCTCAGGATCCATACCGGAAGTTAGAAATGAAACTTACCTGTTCGCAGAAAAGGTGCTGGGTATGAGGCCGGTTAAATAGGATGATTGGGCTAAATTCCCCTGGCATCAAAGGCTCATAACAATGTCAGCTCCACCCGAAGCTCCTGAATTGCTGCCAAACATTGTTTTTCAAAATTTTGGATGTGAACAGGATAACTCTCCACATCAACTCCTTCAATGGTCTTGAGCTGAAACCTTTTCATTTCCAGCTCCAATTCAGCCATCCCCATGATCTGCAAAGAGGATTTTGCCTTGTGTGCCTCCTTCCCAAGTGCTTCATATTGCCCCGTTTGATAAAGGATATTCAGTTTTCTGATGAATTCGGGTACTTGTACAATGAACATTTCAACCATTTCCCGTATGATTTCCTTGTTCCCTTCAGTGATATTTTTGAGGTAATTTAGATTTGTATATGCCATTGTTTACGTATGGTTAAGAGGTTTTTACAGGGATATCTGTAAATTGAAACCAAAGATAAATTCTCTGTGATATGAGTTTTATTAGGTACTCAACGCTATATTTTTCTTAATTTTGACCATGCAAACAACCTTATTTTCTTTAAATAACCTTGCTTGATGAAGTAGTCTTATTCTCCTGACTCAGGTGCAGTACAAAAGTTGATTATAAATATAACAAGTTTTTTAGAACTGTTAAGATCGCATGAATTAGATTTAGGTCAAGTTTAATTTTTAAAATTCGGATAAATGTTAGAAACCAGTTTTCACGGAATCCATCTTGGTTACAAAGCCAAAATGGCTGAATTTGCCGGCTTCGATATGCCAATCGAGTATTCAGGAATCAAGGATGAACACATGACGGTACGCCGGGGTGTCGGTGTATTTGATGTTTCGCATATGGGAGAAATTTGGGTAAAAGGCCCTTTGGCACTTGATTTTTTGCAGAAAGTTACCTCCAATGATGTATCAGTTCTTCAGCCCGGACAGGCCCAATATTCCTGTTTTCCAAACGGAAAAGGAGGAATAGTGGATGATCTGCTGGTCTATTATTTCTCGCAGGAGAAATATCTGCTGGTTGTCAATGCTTCAAATGTGGAGAAGGACTGGAATTGGCTGGTAAGCCGGAATGACCGGGGAGTACTGATGGAAAATACCTCAGACAGTATTTCACAATTGGCTGTTCAGGGACCAAAAGCCCTCGAAGTTCTGCAAAAACTCACCTCAGTTGACCTCTCCGCAATCAAGTATTACACTTTCACGGTAGGTGAAATGGCCGGAGTGAAAGATGTGATCATATCGGCGACCGGATACACCGGTGCAGGCGGATTTGAATTGTATTTTTACAACAAGTATGCAGAGTCCATGTGGAAGGCAATTTTTGAAGCAGGCGGTGAATTTGGAATCAAGCCGATCGGCCTGGCTGCCCGCGACACCTTACGTTTGGAAATGGGCTTCTGTCTTTATGGCAATGATATTGACGATACAACCTCTCCCATTGAAGCCGGATTGGGCTGGATCACCAAATTCAAGGATCACAAACAATTCATTGACAAAGATATATTGCTGAAGCAGAAAAAGCAGGGAACCGCCAACCGTTTGTGCGGATTTGAAATGATCGACCGGGGTATTCCAAGGCACCATTATCCAATCACGGACTCATCCGGTACGGTAATTGGCAGGGTTACTTCAGGAACACAATCTCCCGTGCTAGAAAAAGGTATTGGCATGGGATATGTGCCTTCAGAATTTGCCTCACCCGGATGTGAAATTTATTTGGAGGTAAGGGGCAAACTTCTCAAAGCCAAAGTTGTAAAGATGCCGTTTATTTAGATTGTTTCTATATCTCCGAATTTTGAAAGACATAACTTAAACTTAACTGATTTTTGTCATGTTTTTCGGATTAAAATATTATTTTCACACACAAAAATCAGAAGATAAGTTCATTAAATTTAAGTAGTTAAATATCTAATAGGTTATATATTTTAATGCTTTCCGGCTGTGTCCGTAAAGTCTGTCAAATCTTTTAAAACTGATCTAAATGAAGAAGCATAATTTTTACGCGGGACCATCAATCCTTCCGGAGTTCACGATTCAAAAAACAGCCGAAGCTGTTGTAAATTTTGCAGGAACAACACTTTCTGTGATGGAAGTCTCACACAGAAGCAAAGAGTTTGTCGCGGTAATGGATCAGGCCATTGCATTGGTAAAAGAGTTGCTCGAAGTTCCGGAAGGGTACGAAGTCCTCTTTCTGCAAGGTGGTGCCAGTACACAATTTTACATGGCTCCATACAACCTGATGAAGAGCAAAGCCGGATACATGAACACAGGTGTTTGGGCAACCGCGGCCATCAAAGAGGGCAAATTTTTCGGGGAAGTAGTGGAAGTCGCCTCCTCCAAGGATAAGAACTACAATTACATTCCAAAAGGATTCGACATACCAACAGATCTGGATTACCTCCACATCACCACCAACAACACCATCTTTGGAACCGAAATGTTATACGATCTGGATTCGCCTGTTCCATTGGTTGCAGATATGTCGTCCGATATTTTCAGTCGCCCGTTGGATATCTCCAAATATGCCGTCATCTACGCAGGAGCTCAGAAAAACCTGGCTCCGGCAGGCGTGACGCTTGTGATTGTCCGCAAAGATGTCCTCGGAAAAACAGGTAAGCCGATTCCGACAATGATCAACTATCAGACACATATCGAGAAAGAATCGATGTTCAATACTCCTCCGTGCTTGCCAGTTTTTGCCGCCCTTCAGACGCTGCTGTGGCTGAAAGAAAATGGCGGTATCAAGGCCATGGAAGCGAAAAATATTGCCAAAGCAAAATTGCTGTACGACGAAATCGACCGCAATTCCATGTTCCAGTCGACTGTTCCGGATCCTGCCGACCGTTCACGCATGAATGTTACATTCGTGATGACTCCCGGCAACGAACATTTAGAGAAAGATTTCCAAACATTGGCCAAAGAAAATAACCTTGTTGGGATTGAAGGTCACCGTAGCGTAGGCGGTTTCAGGGCATCCATCTACAATGCCATGCCAATAGAGAGTGTAGCTGCCCTTGTTCAAACCATGAAAGATTTCGAAGCAAAGCAATAATATGGCCATATTAAAACCTTTCAGCGGCCTGCGTCCTCCCAAAGAGCTCGCTTCTCAGGTTGCTTCACGTCCATATGATGTGCTTAATTCGGATGAGGCGCGCATGGAAGCTGCTGGAAATCCATATTCTTTGTTGCATATCATCAAACCGGAGATAGATCTTCCTGTCGGAATCGATGAGCACCTTCCTGAAGTATACCAAAAAGCTGCCGAAAACTTCGGACTTTTCAAATCTAAAGGCTGGCTCCTCAAGGATGACCACGATTGCCTTTATATCTACGCACAAACCATGGACGGCCGCACGCAGTATGGCCTCGTGGGCTGCGCTTCTGTCGATGATTACCTGACGGGTGTGATTAAGAAACATGAACTCACCCGCAGCGACAAAGAGGAAGACCGGATGAAACATGTGCGCATCACCGACGCGAACATGGAACCAGTTTTCTTTGCTTATCCTGCTGTAGCCGAAATAGACCGGATTGTCTCTGATATCGTTACGTCCCGCAAACCGGAATATGATTTTATAGCCGCAGACGGTTTCGGACATCATTTTTGGCTGGTGGACGAACAAAAGACAATCGGCAAACTGGTTGAATTGTTTGCCAAAATTCCTGCTACCTACGTAGCCGACGGACATCACAGAACAGCCGCCGCCGCTTTGGTGGGCAAAGAAAAAAGGGCAAATAATCCAAATCACAATGGCTCAGAAGAGTACAATTTCTTTCTGGCAGTGCATTTCCCGGACAATCAGTTGAGGATAATTGATTACAACCGGGTTGTTAAGGATCTTGACGGATTGTCTTCTGAAGAATTGCTGGTGAAGCTCGGCGTTGATTTTGAAGTTGTAAAATTGGGCGCCGAAATTTACAAACCAGAAGCTTTGCATATTTTTTCGATGTACCTCGACGGAGTTTGGTACAAACTGACTGCCAAGCCCGGAAGATACAACGACAACGATCCGATTGGTGTCCTGGATGTAACGATTCTCTCGGATTTGGTTCTGGACAAAATCCTGGGTATCCGGGATCTCAGAACAGACAAAAGAATAGATTTTGTCGGTGGTATCAGGGGATTGGGCGAATTGAAAAGAAGAGTCGATTCGGGCGAGATGAAAGTGGCTTTTGCCCTTTACGCTGTTTCCATGCAGCAATTGATCAACATTGCAGACACGGGCAATATTATGCCCCCAAAAACAACCTGGTTCGAACCAAAACTTCGCTCCGGATTAGTTGTTCACGAGTTACACTAAAAAGTTTAAAGGGTTTATAATGTCTAAAGGGTTTGAAGTGTTCATGATTACGAACATTTCAAACCCTTCAAGTTTTTTTGAACAATATAAACCACTCGCCCCGTCTCCCACTCACCCTGTCGCCCCCTCTTTATCCCCCAGTCCCCTAGTCCTTCTTCCTCTCTGGGTTGAGTCTGAACAAATACCCAAGCGTCACCTGTATCCCATTCGTCTGTGAAGGATCATACCCATAATTCTTGGATTCGTAGAGATTGGTGAGCGAATAGAAGACACGGGCATCAAGGGCCAAAGCCCCGGCTTTCTTGAAATGGTACTCAGTACCAACACCTCCTGTGAAAAGAAAATCAATCTTTGAATCGATGGGTTTTCCCCAATATGGGATAGCCGGACTGGCAGGTATTCCTGGTGTTGAGGGGTTCATTCCCTGACTGTCGGAAATCAGGAAAGCCACCGAAGGGCCAAGATTTAGCGTAAAACGGAAGGCTTTCTTGCCCAGATTGGCGTGGGTCATAATCGGAATATCAAAGTAGCTGAGTTTGTGGAAATAGTTCTGTGCCTGTCCGGTGAGAGGCTTTTCTTCCCACCCTTTTTGAAGATAGTTGAATTCAATTTGAATGCCGACATGTGGTTCAGAGATCATCCTGAAAAACAATCCGCCGGAATTTCCCGTGAAAAGGTTCTGTTCAACATTGGGTTTAAATTTTACCCTGCTGTATACCATTCCACCTTTGGCTCCGAAATAGAACTCCTTCTTAAATGGCTCGTCCTGAGCCAAAATGGGTGATGCAAACAAAAACAAGAACGTTAACCCAAAGAACACATTCAAAATTTTGAATTTCAGGCTATTGGGTGAAATATTAGATTTTCTGTGCTCCATTTGAAATTTTATACTCGCTGCGTTTAAACTTTGGATCCGGATAATAGTCATATCTTGGTCAATCCATTTGTAAAAGTAGGAAAATGAATCTCTTTTGCTAAATTTGGGTACAATTTATTTTCAATGTCGACAACGGAAAACCTTATATTCATTCAGAGTCAGCTTCCGGCCCGGGTAAAGCTGGTGGCAGTTTCCAAAACGAAAAGCATTGACCGGATCATGGAGGCCTACCGGTCTGGTCAGCGACTTTTTGGAGAAAATAAAGTTCAGGAGTTGACTGGGAAGTGGCAGGAATTGCCCAAAGACATCGAATGGCATTTTATCGGTCATCTTCAGAGCAACAAGGTGAAACAAATCGTTCCCTTTATTTCAATGATCCATGGGGTGGATAGCTTCAAACTTCTTTCAGCCATCAACAAGGAAGCCGAAAAATGCGACCGGATGGTGAAAATACTTTTTGAGTTCCATATCGCCTCAGAGGAGAGCAAGTTTGGTTTGACCCTAACTGAAGCTGAAGAAATATTAGCCATGGCTGAAACCGGGGCCATGAAAAATATCACATTTGCCGGAGTGATGGGAATGGCTACCTTCACGGACGATGAGACGATTGTTCGCTCCGAATTTGAGCGACTC
>JANYJT010000241.1 GCA_025358395.1 Bacteroidia bacterium | reverse complement strand
GGGCAAGGAATGTCTTACCGCTGCCAGGTAGGCCCATTATTAAGATCTTAACTGCCATTTTTCATCCTATTATATATTTGTTTTATCTTAGTTCGTCTACCGTAAAATATGCACATTCGTTAAATGTTTCGTTGTATAGTTTACTACCGGGATGTTGGCTTTGCAAATATTGGGCCCACCAGGTAGATCCTGTCCTATGTAACGAAAATACATTTAATAACATTAGAGATTATATTCTTTACTAACCATATTATATATTTCCTGCCAGGGGGAGACATAGCTAACAGTAGGAAATAAATCTGTTTTGTAATGCGAGTTGTATGGGTGATTAATCAATATAGATTTCAAGCCAACTTCGTGCCCTGCTTCAGCATTACGCATATGATCTTCAATCCAGAAATACCCGGTATCTGCCCATCTTGTTAAAATATGTGCTTTACTTAACCCCAACTCAATACAGTTAATCTCATCGAATATATTTCCAAAGATAGATGTTAAATTCTTTGTCCTATACACTTTAGCTTGTGGTGCATCACTAATACTTGTTACAACAATAAATTTAAAACCGTTGCTTGCAAGTTTCTTTACATAATATACTGCATCGGCAAATGGTTCTAAGTTTTCTATCCAAGGTCCTTCGTTATATTCCTTAACAAAAGCCATAGATAGTTTTGTTGTAATACCGTGCCTATCGGAAATATTATAACTATCGTCGGTGTTAGGTAACTGTGGGAAACCCTTTTCAACCATAAAGTTATTAAAGCCATCGTTCCACAAAACTAAACATCCGTCTGCGTCGGTGAGAATTATGCGTTCTTTAATCATACATCAAATACGGTAGGTTCTCTAACATTGCCAAACCTATCAGTTATTGTTGTTACAACTTCTTCGGGTGGCAATTCGGGTTCCGGAACACGAAGATTAGAATATGCTGCGTCGAGTTCTGCCAACTGTTTAGTATATTTCTTATTAATATATTCTTCAAATTTAGCATAGTCGCCCATACCTTTTCTTTCACCTGTCAACATTTTCCTGTTAGTATAATCACCGATAGCACTAGACATACTAATGTGCTTATTCCTTAACTGATTAACAAATTCGACAGACTCAGATACTTCCCATTCAGTCCGAGAACCTTTTATTAAACTATGTTTATGTGACAATACAATAAAAACATTTTCTTTTCTCATAATAATCCTTTCGAAATCAAGTCAAGTTCGGCAAATGTTGCACTAAGATTTAATTCTATATCATTACACATTGTATGATTAATCATCCCATCCCTGATTGCAATAAGAAGTCGGCTCTGCACTGTATCTGTTTCACTCCATACTTCCAAATTCTGATACATAAATGTATATATCTCGTCATATTCGTCTTTGCTAATTTTTTCGCATACTAGTTTTCTGGCTTCTGTATATTTTCCTGCCTTGAATAACACTATCATATCAGTTTTATATTCAGATGCAACTTCAGCATCTACATCCGGCGATGTTAGTTTGCCGGTTATAGAATTTTTCTGGATCATACTAATACCACGGCGAAGATCTGGATATGTTTTTTGCACTATCTCTTCTAACGCATCCGGGTCTATATCTATATTTTCTTTATCTAGTATATCAACTAATCTTGCAAAAAATTCGCCTGTATCTAACTTTTCAATATGCATACGACCTATCTCGCAACGAGATTTAATCGCATCCGTAATCTTGTGTGGATAGTTGCACGTTAATAAGAATCTAACAGAACTGGCATATTTTTCTAATGTGCCCCTTAATACACCTTGTGCAGCATGTGATAGGCCATCGGCTTCATCTAAGAAAATATATCTTATATCTCCCACACCCATTGTCTCGGAGAAGTTAGTTACTTTTTCTCGTATAAACTCAACACCATTATCACGAGATGCATTAACTTCCATCACATCGTATGGATCCACATTAAGTTCATTCAATAAAACTTTGATTAAGGTAGATTTACCAGTTCCGGGTGATCCCGATAATAATATGTGTGGTAATGCCCCGCCCGATATCCATTTTTCTATTTGATCTTTTTGTTTCTGATCTTTAAAAACATAATCACTGATATTTTTTGGCCGATATTTCTCGCTCCACATTTCTTTCATTGTATTTCCTTATATCTATTATTAATGTACATACTGTGCTCTAACACAACATCATTATTCAGTGGAACCCAAAATCTATCTACACAATGTTCCATAATAAATCTTGTATTATTAATATCAGAAGTAAAATCTGCGTCTGTTGCCTTCCTAATCTGTTCTGTGGTAGTATCTATAACGGATGCACGACCAGTTATGGTTAATGCTTTCCATATAGACTTACTTTGCGGAGATAGTTCTATATCGCTCAACACAGTTAATCCTTGATTATGTAATGTGTTATACATAGCTTTCATTATACCATTATTTCTGTATTCCGGAATCACCCATGTTCGTTGTATTACGACACACGATTTTCCGTTAAATATATTTTTCTGTGCTATAATAAATGCAAATTTATTACCGTTTTCTTCTAAACAAAAATAATAGGTAGAATTATCTTCCGAATAATATAAAGGGTACTTTTCGACAGATGCTTTCTTAAATCTAATGGTATTATCAAATACAGACATATCAGTTATATTATGATGTGATTGTACAGGTACACCAACGATTTCGAACAGTTTCAATTAAAATGCGTGAGAGGTTGTAAATTCAGAGAATATATTCATTTCTGGATCCTCGTCCGACACTAACATTACAGATTGCGGCCATTCTACACCCCATACTTGGATTTGATTGCCATTATCTTCTCTAATTTTTAACATTCTTGTCCAGCGACCATTCTCGATAAGAATCCATTGACCCACTGTGATTTCATCGATACCCTCACCTACGGAATATACTTTACCCCACCGCGGCCGAATTCCTTCACTTTTACCATTATCGTCTGGAATAATAATCCCGTTAATAATTCTCGAACCACGCTCTAAATCAGTTACTAAAACTTTCCCCGGCATTGCTTTGACTTGCATCTTTAACCCTTTCTTTATTATTGATTAATGCATCATTAATTTCTTTTATGGCATCAATATTATGCACTCTTTTTAACTTTTCCACAAGAGTTTTACTAATTCGAAACGCAACACCATTTACGCTTCCGGTTATGTCATCGTTCATTATTCTACCACAATATCGCCTGACGGCAGTTCTTTTTCTTTAGGTAATACTTTAGTTGCCTTGGTAGGCTTAGGTGTTTCTAACTGAATATCCGGGGAGACAGGTTGCTTACCTTTTAAACCGGTACTCATAACGACAGATTGCACTCGATGGTTCTCTCTTGCAATTTGATCTGCTGTCTTCGTTACCATTCCGCCTTTGATCTGATCTCCCTTAGCATTAACCTGCATATTACCGATAGCAGGCACCTTTTCGTTCTCTCGACTTAAAGATTCCATATCTATTGTTGTTCCCCTATATGATACATGTCTTGACATTATTTTGTTTCCTTTTATTTTAAAAAATCTGAAATAGGCAAAGAGTATCGTATACTGTTAACTCTATGAGTTCCTATTAAATACAATATATACGAACTTGTTGAACTGCCTCTACCTACACCCCACACGAATTTGTTCTTCCTCATATAATCTATAAGGAAAATAAACAATCTAAGAAGCATAATAAGCTCGCGTTCTTCAAATAGCACATACTCTTCATTAACTCGATCTATTTCTTCTTGTGTTTTACATTTATCACATAACCAGGAAAGAACATCTATTTGTTGATAGATTGTCGGGAATATCCATTCACCGGCACATTTTTCATGAAATTCATCAAATGTCAGTTTCTCTTCCGGCGCATCTAAAAATGTAATAGTTTCAGGAAGTAACATTGATTGATATTTTTCAAATAATTCAATCTCTTCATTAAATATAACATTAAGATGGCTTATATTCTTACCTTGCAAAAGCAACTCTCTCAGATTTTCTTCCGATAGAATAGCTTGCCCATAAGAATTAGTTTTTATACTTTCTTTGGCTTCCATTTTTCCACCTGCACGATTTTAGCAGGTTCGCTCAATACGCTTATAGATGTTTCGGATATATCTGTTACTAATCGGCGAAACTCTTCCATAGGATCCACTATATCTTTAAACAATTCCTCATCTGTTAGTTTGTTATCTTCCTGCCTAACAAATTCAAAACAGAAGCCATCATCTCTTAACCACCAGGGTGTTTTATCTCTGGTTGTGCCTTCAATATAATATTCTGTGGTGGAAGGCAATATGTAACTACCTTCCGAACAATCGTATGTATATTGTAATGCTGTATCACTGCCTTTCAGGTGCAATTCTCCAACCATTAAATTAGGGAATGCTAAGGCAGA